>JAHECM010000027.1:2836-9777 GCA_024641725.1 Limnohabitans sp.
TGAGCACCTTGCCCAACTCTTCGGCCACCAGACGCCCCATGACGTCGCTGGTGCCACCGGGCGGAAACGCCACGATCAGCTTGATGGGTTTGTTGGGGTAGTCGGCCTGGGCGAAGGCGCCACCCAGGCTGCAAACGCCCAACAGCAGCGCTGCAAGGTGCTTGAGGTGGCTGCGTTTGGCATTCGGTGTTGTGTTCATGGGATCTCCGGTTGTAGGGGGTGGGGTAAAGGCCGTGTGCTTCAAGTGATCGGTGCGGGGTTGAACAGCACCAGTGCGTTGTGCAGCTTCCAGTGCTCGGCCCAGGTGCGGCGACCACTGGCGGTCTCCAGCAGCATGCGAAACAGCGCCCAGCCCGCGTCTTCAATCGTCATCGAACCGTCGGCAATTTGCCCAGCGTTGAAGTCCATCAGGTCGTGCCAGCGGCGGGCCAAATCGCTGCGGGTGGCCACCTTGACCACTGGACACGCCTGCAGGCCGTAGGGTGTGCCGCGTCCCGTGGTGAACACATGCAAGTTCATGCCTGCCGCCAATTGCAAGGTACCGCAAATGAAGTCGCTGGCCGGCGTGGCGGCGAACACCAGGCCTTTTTGATCGGCCTTGAGCTTGTCGCCAGGGGCCAGCACGCTGGCGATCGCGCCGCTGCCGCTTTTGATGATGGAGCCCATGGCTTTTTCGGCGATGTTGGACAAGCCACCCGCTTTGTTGCCAGGGGTGGTGTTGGCCGTGCGGTCCACACGGCCACGGTCCAGGTATTGGTCGTACCAGCCGAGTTCGCGCACGATGTCTTGGGCCACCGCTGGCGTGGCGGCGCGGCTGGTGAGTTGCTCGACGGCGTCGCGCACCTCGGTGTTTTCAGAGAACATGACGGTGCCGCCTGTGCGCACGATCAAGTCGGCCATGTAGCCCACCGCCGGGTTGGCGGTGACGCCAGAAAACGCGTCGCTGCCGCCACACTGCACGCCGACCACCAGCGCACTGGCGGGCACGGTCTGGCGTTGGCGGGCGTTCAGGCGGGCGAGGTGGGGTTTGGCGCGTTGCACGATGCTGTCGATCATCGACATGAAGCCCACATGCACATCGTCTTGCAGGCACACCAGGTCGGGGCCTTGGTCGGCTTCACGGGCATCTTGGATCGGGAAACTCCCCGGCGGCAGCAGGCGGGAGGGTTGCAGTTTTTCGCAACCCAGGCTGACCACCATCACTTCGCCGCCGAAGTTGGGGTTCAGGCTGATGTGGCGCAGCGTGCGGATCGGGATCTCTGCGCCCGGCGCATCAATCGCGACGCCGCAGCCGTAGCTGTGCTCCAGCCCAACCACACCGTCCACGTTCGGAAACAGCGGCAGCAGCTCACGCTCAATGCGTTCAACCGCGATCTTGAGCACCCCGGCCACGCATTGCACCGTGGTGGTGATGGCCAGCAAGTTGCGCGTGCCCACCGAGCCATCGGCGTTGACATAGCCTTCAAACGTGTGCCCTTCCAACGCTGTCCACTGCGGCGCTGCCTGGGTGGCCATGGGCAGGCCCTGCAACTCACGCGCAGGCGGAATGTCCAACAGCCGCTCGTGCACCCAGCTGCCTGCAGCAATGGCTTCGCGGGCGTAGCCCACCGGCACGTTGTAACGCAGCACGGCCTGGCCCTTTGCCACATCGGTCAGCGCCACTTTGTGGCCTTGTGGCACTTTGTCGCGCAAGACCAAACCGGCGGCTGGGCCGTCTGAGCCATCTAGGTTGTGGGGCATCACCGTGCCCGCAGGCAGGCCACCGTCGTTGGCGATGATGGCCACGTTGTCGTTCGCATGCATGCGAATGGCCAGGGGTCGGATGGGCGTGCTCATGGGGTCCATTTCAATCAATAGCGCGGCTGTTTTCCGGTGAAAGTCGGCTCGTACTTGCGCATCTGGCCCAAGTCGTCGCGATTGCGGATGCCGCAACGCAGGTAGTTGTCGTGCAGCCGGGCCAGTGCCTCGGGGTCAATGCACACCCCCAGGCCAGGGGTGCGCGGCACGCGCAGGCTGCCGTGCTCAAACTGGAGGCGGCCGCCCTGCACGATCTCGTCGTCCTGCCAGGGGTAGTGGGTGTCGCAGGCATACGCCAAGTGCGGCACCGACGCGGCCAAATGCGTCATGGCCGTCAGGCTGATGCCCAAGTGCGAGTTGGAGTGCATGGACAAGCCCATGTCAAAGGTCTGGCACAGGCGCGAAAGCTGCTGCGTGGTGCGCAGGCCACCCCAGTAATGGTGGTCGCTCAACACAATGCGCACCGGGCAACCCCGCCGCGCGTTGTCGGCGAACTCGGCGTAGTCGGTCACCACCATGTTGGTGGCCAGGGGAACGTCGCCCAGGTCTTTGAGCTTGGCGGCCACAGCGGCCATACCGTCCAGGCCCGGGGCGGGGTCTTCGTAATACTCCAGCACGCCCTGCAACTGCTCGACCACCTTCAGGCTGGTGGCCACGGTCCAGTTGGCGTTGGGGTCAATGCGCAGCGGTGCGCCCGCAAACGCCTTGGCCAGCGCCAGCATCGTGGCCACTTCTTGCTCGGGCGGCAAGGCACCGGCCTTGAGCTTGATGCTTTTGAAGCCATAGCCATCGATCATGCGGCGCGCCTGCGCCACCATTTGCGCGGGCGAGAGGCCTTCGCCAAACTCATCGGGCCGATAGGGTTGGCCGATGTGCTCGGCGTATTTGAAAAACAAGTAAGCGCTGAAAGGCACCGCGTCGCGTGCGGCGCCACCCAGCAAGTCCACCACCGGCGCATGGGCCAACTGGCCTTGCAGGTCAAGCATGGCGACTTCAAAAGCGCTGCTCACCTTGGCCGCGTTCTTGGACACATGCGTGCCCGGGGCCAGAGAGATCTGTTCACCCAAAAACTCCGACGTTAGGCCCGCCGGTTTGACCAGCGCCTGCACGCGGGTTTCCATGGCGTTCAGGTCCCAAGGCGACAGGCCGATCAAAGCGGGCGCGGTCTTGGCCAACACGTCCAGCATGGACTGGTCGCCATAGGTTTCGTTGATGCCCACCCGCCCTGAATCGGTCTCGATCTCGATGATCGAGCGCAGCGCCCAAGGCTCGTGGATGCCTGCTGCGTTGAGCAGCGGCGGGTCTCGAAACGCGATGGGCGTGACGCGGATGTAGCGTATGGCGTGCGAGGTCATGTTCAGCGGCTCGGGCCAATCGTCACTTGAGGAAGCTGGGCAGCCACAGCGAGAATGCGGGCACGTAGGTCACGAGCAACAAGCACATGCCCAAGGCGCTGTAAAACGGGGCAATGGTGCGCATGACCTGGCCAACCGATATTTCTCCGATGGCACAACCGACAAACTGCACCGAACCCACGGGCGGTGTGTTCAAGCCCAAGGCGCAGTTGATCAACATCAAGATGCCAAACTGCAAAGGGTCCATGCCGAACTGCATCGCGATTGGCAAGAAAATGGGCGTGCAGATCAAGATCGTGGCCGCCATGTCCAAGAAGGTGCCCAAAATGAACAACAACACGTTGATCATCAAAAAGATGACCCACGGTTCTTTGCTGACCATGGTCATCAGCTCGCCGGTTTTTTGCGGCACCTCGTACAAGGCCATGAAGTAACCAAAGGCCGAAGAAATGCCGATCAAAAGCAGCACCACGCCCGTGGTTTTGCAGGCTTTGGCGCAGGCCTTGATGAAGCTGGCCCAGGTGAGCGAGCGGTAAACAAACACCGTGACCAGCAAAGCCCAGGCCACAGCGATCGAGGCCGACTCGGTGGCGGTGAAGGCGCCCGACAAAATGCCGCCCAAAATGATGACGACCACAAACAAGCCGGGCAAGGCCGCCAAAAAGGCCGACAACACCATGGCCCAGCCCGGAAATGCGCCGTGCGTCGGGTAACCGCGCTTGACCGCCACGTAATAGGCGGCCGCCAGGTTGCAACAGGTCAAGATGATGGCGGGCACCAAGCCCGCCAAGATCAAGCCCAGCACGCTGACCGAGGCGATGCCCGCCGTGGCCAAGGTGAAGATGATGAGGTTGTGCGAGGTCGGCATGATCGCGCCCACCAGCGCGGCGTGGGTGGTCACGTTGACGGCGTAGTCGGCGTCGTAGCCTTCCTTTTTCATGAGCGGGATCATGACCGAGCCCATGGCCGACACATCGGCCAAAGGCGAGCCCGCCACACCCCCAAAGATGGTGCAACCGATCACGTTGCTCATGCCCAAACCGCCGCGCACATGGCCCACCAAACTGTTGGCGAATTTGACAATGCGGTCGGCAATGCCGCCGTAGAGCATCAACTCACCGGCAAACACAAAAAATGGAATGGCCAAGAAGGAGAACACCTGCATGCCGCCCACCATCTTCTGGAAGACCACCGCCACAGGCAAGCCCGCCGCCACGATGGTGGCCACCGAAGACAGGCCAATGGCAAAGGCCACGGGCACACCCAAAATCAAAAAGAGCGTGAAGCTCAAAGACAGTACGGTCAGTTCCATGATGTCAGTTCCAGGCCGGTTTGACCGTTTCGCCGCGCCAAATCGCGACGATGTGTTCGATTGAAAAAAGCACGATCAAGGCACCCGCGATCACCACGGGCACGTAGTCGATGCCATCGGGCACGGGCAGCATGGGTTTTTTCTCGCCCCACTTGGCGGTGGCCCAAAGCCAGCCGCCTTGCACCATGAGCACGCCAAACAAGCCCACCAAGGCATGGATCAGCAACTCCACACGGCGCTGCCAGCGCTCAGGCAAGAGCACCACCAACGATTCAAGCCCGATGTGGCCCGCATCGCGCACACCCACGGCCAAACCAAAGGCCGTGACAAACAACACCAACAGCAAGGCCAGCGCCTCGGCCCAAGTGGGCGTGTCGTTGAACACATAGCGGCCAATCACTTGCCACTGCACGCACACAATGACGGCGATCAGGCCAACCACCGCCAACATCAAGCTCAACTTGGAGACGGCTGCACAAAATCGGGTGAACATAAGGAGACTCCATCCCCCAAGCGCACTTGGGGGCATTGGCAAAGCGGATGAAAATTACTTGGTGTCTTGAATCGTCTTGACCAAGCGCTTCATCTCAGGCGTGGTCATGAACTTGTCGTACACCGGGGCCATGACGGCCTGGAAAGACTTCTTGTCCACTTCCACGATCTCGGCGCCAGCGGCTTTGACGTTGGCCAGCGATTTGGCTTCTTGTTCGTCCCACTTTTTGCGCTCGAACACGACCGAGTCTTTGGCGGCTTTGCGGATCATGTCCTGGTCCGCCTTGGGCAGTTTGTCCCAAACGATCTTGGACATCACCAAAATTTCTGGCGCCATCGAGTGCTCGGTCTTGGAGTAGACCTTCACGGCTTCCACGTGCTTGGCGGTGTCAAACGAAGGGATGTTGTTTTCTGCGGCATCGATCAGGCCGGTTTTGAGGCCGGTGTACACCTCGCCATAAGGCATGGGGGTGGCGTTGGCGCCCATGGCACTGACCAGCGCGACCCACAGGTCTGACTGCTGCACACGGATCTTCAGGCCCTTGGCATCGGCCACGGTCTTGATGGCTTTTTTGGCATAAATGGAGCGTGCGCCGCTGTCATAAAAGGCCAAGCCCACAAAGCCCGCCGACTCGCAGCTCTTGAGGATTTCATCCCCTGCCGGGCCGTCCAGCGAGTGGCGCATGTGCTCCACCGAGCGGAACAAGAATGGCATGGTGGGCACTTGCGTGAGCGGGCAGATGCCGTTCATGGGGCCCACGTTGACGCGGGTCAAGTCCAGCGCACCGATCTTGACTTGGTCAATGGTTTCTTTTTCGCTGCCCAACGCGGCTTTGTTGAAGACCTTGATCTTGTATTTGCCGCCGCTGGCCTTGTCCATCAACTCGCTCATGTGCTTGACGGCCACCACGGTGGGGTAGTCGTCTGCGTTGTGGGTGTCGGCTGAGCGCAATTCGGCCGCTTGCGCGCCCAGGGCCAGTGTGGCGGCCAGCGCCAGCAACGATGTCTTGAATTTCATAAGGGTCTCCAGAGGTTGGTTTTTAAAAAAAGCACTGCGCGAAAACGAAGGGATTGAATTTATTGCGGGCCCAGCGATTGGATGAGCGCGTTCAGCTGCTCCATCTCTGCGGGTTTGAGGTCCGTCAGCGGTGCGCGCACCGGGCCTGCGTCGTGGCCCACCAGCTTGGCACCGGCTTTGACAATGCTCACAGCGTAGCCTTGGCCTTTGTTGCGGATGTCCAGGTAAGGCATGAAAAACTGCTTGAGCAAACGGTGCTGCGTGGCCATGTCGTCGGTGCGCACGGCTTCATAGAACTGCATCGCCGTTTTCGGGATGAAGTTGAAAACAGCGGACGAGTACACCGGCGTGCCCAGCGCTTTGTAGGCGGCGGCATACACCTCGGCGGTGGGCAGGCCACCCAAGTAAGCAAAGCGGTCGCCCATTTTCATGTAGATGGAAGACATCAGCTCGATGTCGCCCATGCCGTCTTTGAAGCCCACCAAGTTGGGGCAGCGGTCCGCCAAAATCGCCAGCGAATCGGGGGTGAGCTTGCAGACGTTGCGGTTGTAAACGATCACGCCAAATTTCACGCTCTTGCACACCGCCTCGACGTGGGCGATCAGGCCCTCTTGCCCGGCTTCTGTCAGGTAGTGCGGCAGCAACAAAACGCCGTGGGCACCGGCGCGCTCAGCCGCTTGCGCGCACTGGATGGCAAAACGGGTCGGGCCACCCGCGCCCGCAATGATCGGCACTTTGCCGCGGCAGGTGTCCACCGCTGTTTGGATGATGGCGGGGTATTCCTCGTCGGTCAGCGAGAAAAACTCGCCCGTGCCGCCTGCGGCAAACAGCGCGGTCGCGCCATACGGGGCCAGCCACTCCAAGCGCTCGGCGTAGCCCTTGGCATTGAAGTCGCCATTGGCGTCAAAGTCGGTCAGCGGAAACGACAGCAGACCGCTGGACATGATGGATTTGAGTTCTTGCGGAT
>JAHECM010000034.1 GCA_024641725.1 Limnohabitans sp.
ATGCGTCCTTCATTTCATGCCCCATCTCCAACTTGGTGATTGGTGGCAGCAAGACCTTGGCCGACATCACCACGCCCTATGACAACCTGAGCCAGCGGCACGGCGTGCAGCTGGTGCGCGATCGCGTGTTGCAGATCGATGCCGAAAAACAAAAAGTCAAATTGGCCAGTGGGGCCGAACTGGCCTATGACCGTTTGATCGTCTCGCCCGGTGTGGACTTCATGTGGGAGAGTCTGCCTGGCATGGGCAAGCCTGGCGCCAAAGACAAAGTCATGCACGCTTGGAAGGCGGGCGAGCAGACGCTCACGCTGCGCAAGCAACTCGAAGCCATGCCCGATGGCGGCGTGTTTGCCATGTCGATTCCTCTGGCCCCCTACCGCTGCCCACCCGGCCCCTACGAGCGCGCTTGCCAGGTGGCCGACTATTTCAGCAAAGCCAAGCCCAAGAGCAAGGTGCTGATTCTGGACGCCAACGACGACGTGACCTCCAAAGGCCCCTTGTTCAAAAAAGCGTGGGCTGAACGCTACAAAGGCATGGTCGAATACCGCCCCAAGCACAACGTCACCGACGTGGATGCGGCAACAAACACGCTCAAATTTGAGTTCAACGACGACCTCAAAGCCTCGGTGCTCAACGTGATCCCAAACATGCGTGCCGGCGACATTGCCGTCAACAACGGTTTGGCCACGGCCAACAAGCGTTGGTGCGAGGTGGACTTTTTGACCTTCGAGTCCAAAGCGGCCAAGAACGTTCACGTTTTGGGCGACGCCATCCAAATCGCCCCGGCCATGCCCAAGTCGGGCCACATGGCCAACCAGCACGGCAAAACCTGCGCGGCGGCGGTGGTGGCCTTGTTGACTGGCCAAGAGGTCAACCCGCTGCCCATCTACAACAACACCTGCTACAGCTTTGTCAGCGCCGAAGACGTGGTCCACGTGGCCAGCGTGCACCGCTACGACGCCGACAAAAAGACCATGTTGGCCGTGCCCGGCTCGGGCGGCGTGTCGTCTGCGGCCAATGAACTCGAGGGTCGTTACGCTTTGGCATGGGCGCGCAACATTTGGGCCGACACCCTGGCTTGATGACCGGATGTTTCAAACGCCGCGCTCGAAAGATGTGCGGCGTTTTTTTTGGAAGATACCCATGCACTCCTTCAAAAAAATCGCCCAATGGGGCGTGCTCGTCTCGGCCAGCTTGACCGTGTCTTTGGCTTTCGCACAGGCCGACGAGGCGCGTGCCAAAAAAATCATCTCGGGCGTTTGCTTTGTGTGCCACGGCGCAGAAGGCGAGTCGTCGAGCGAGGTCTTTCCACGCCTGGCAGGTCAGCACGCCGAGTACATGGCCAAGCAATTGGAAAACTTCAAGTCCGGCAAGCGCAAGAGCACTGCCATGGCCGACATGGTGGCCAAGCTCACCCCGGATGAGATGGTCGCGCTGGGCAAGTATTTCGAAAAGCAGACGGTGCCGGTCGAGCCCGCCAAAGACCCCGCCTTGGCGGCTGTGGGTCAATACATTTACCAGCACGGCAACAAGTTCAGCGGTTTGGCCGCGTGCGCCAGCTGCCACGGCCCACAGGCCCAAGGCACAGCGGCATTGCCGCGTTTGGCCGGACAGTACGCCGACTACATCGAGACCCAGCTCAAGCAGTTTGGGCAACGCGAGCGCACCAACGACAACGCCGTGATGCACGCCATTGTGAGCAAGATGACGCCCCTGGAAATGGCGGCAGTGGCGCAATACCTCAGCGGCCAGTGAGCGCATGGCATGGCCCGCTTGGGGGCCATGCCTGTCAAACCTTCGCTTCAGTCAAACGAGGGCGTTTGGGGCTGGGCCACCGGCAGGCCCGCCGCCAGCCAAGCGTCATAGCCCCCAGCGATGGATTGCACGTTGAGGTAACCCATGGCTTGCAACGATTGCGCGCTCAGAGCAGCGCGGCCACTGGTTTTGCAGTACAGCACGATGCGCAAGTCCCGCGCCTGGTAGGCCGGGTTGCTGGCCAGCTTGAACTCCAACATGCCGCGTGACATGTGGATGGCGCCTTGCAAATGCCCTTGCTGGTACTCGTCGGCTTCGCGCACGTCGATCAGCACATCGGCTTCGGCCAAGGCACTGGCGGCCTGCGCCACGCTGATTTCATGCACAGCGGCTTTGGCTGCGGTGACGAGGTCGTGGGGTGTTTTCATGGGAACTCCAACAGGTTAAAAAACTCAAATTCAAGGGGCCACCAAGCCGTTGCCCACTTGGTGTGGCGACGCTGCGGCCGGTGCTGGGTCGAGCCAACGGTCGGTCAGGCCAGCGCCCAGCCACATGCCCACCAGGCTCAGCCAAGCGGTCAGGGCAAAGATGGCGCCGCCGGTCACGCCAGCGCCCACAGCGCAGCCGCCAGCCAGCATAGAGCCAAAGCCCATGAGCACCGCGCCCGCAATGTAGCGGCGCATGCTGTAGCCGTCGCCAAAGCCTTCGAGCTTCCAGTCGCGGCCCAGCCAAGCCCCGATGAAAGAGCCCAAAAACACGCCGGGCATGAGCCCAAACTCGAAGCCGATGGCGGGCGAGGGCCGCTGCAACACACGCATCAGCCACTCGGCAGAGGGGCCGCTGAAGGTCAGGCCCTGAATTTGTACCGGATCAAAGCTCTCGCGCGCCACCCATTGGCTGAAGCCCCAAGCGGCGGCCACCATCAAGCCAGTGCCAATGCCGCCCACCCACATCCAAAAACTGCGTTGTGGGCTGCGCCAGATGAAGTACAGCGCTGCCGCCAGCCATGCGCCGCCCATGGCCAAACCGGCCCCGTGCCCCAGACCCAAAATGGCCAGCAGATCGCGGGCGCTGCCGCCCTCCACGGTCCACCAGCTGCTCAAAGTCGTGCGCAGCGGCGACAAAGCGCCAGACAAGGCCGACTGCGCGGTCACCGCAAAAATCAAACCCGAAAGCAAAGCACGCAAATTGCCATTGGCCGACAGCACCAACAAGCGGCTGGCGCAGCCGCGTGTCATGACCATGCCCATGCCAAACAGCAGACCCCCCAGCACGGCGCCCGACACGCTGCCGGTGGTGGCGATTTGCCGTGCGCCTTGGGTGTCGAGTGCGCCCACCAACACCAGCGCTTGAACGCCGATGACCGCCGAGGCAAAGGCCAGCAGCCAAACGGAGAGCTTCTCGCCGAAGCGCTGGTGCCAAAACTCGATCACCGCTGCGCGCAAGCAAAAACGCGAGCGTTGCGCCAAAAAGCCAAAGCCCAGGCCGATCATGGCCCCGCCGGCGGCCAGCACCTGTCGGTCGCCATACAGCTCAATCCAGTGCGCCATTGCCATCGCTTCTCCTGTTCAGTGTTTGCCCATACCCATACCCACATCTATACCCATGGGGTTATCCTTGGCCCGAAAATCGCGAATAATTCAGTGAATTCTTATATTTAACCATGACACAGCCGAATCTCTCAGACCTGACGCGGCGGCATTGGCTCTTGAGCAGCGCCGCTGCGTGGGCCTGGCCCGGGCTGGGCCAGGCTCAGGCTCAAACGCCGGCGGCCACCTTGCCCATGGCGCGGTCTTTGCCCGACGAGTTGGCGGCCGCACTCAGCCAAGGCCAGCCACTGACCGTGATGGCCAGCTTGGAGGGCTGTGTGTTTTGCAAAATAGTCCGGCGCAGCCACTTGGCACCCATGCACAGACAAGGCCAGCCCGTGGTGCAGGTGGACTTGCGCAACCCGCAAACCGTGCGCGACTTTGCGGGCCTCATGACCACCCATGACGAACTGACGCGCCGCTGGCGCATCGGCATCACGCCCACCGTGCTGTTTTTTGGGCCACACGGCAAAGAAGTGGCCGAGCGCATGGAAGGCGCGTACCAGCCTGATTTTTATGGCCCGTATCTGGACGACAGATTGGCCCTGGCGCGCACCCGATTGAACGGCTGAGCCCTTTGCTGCGTCAACGCTTCAGCGTTTGCGTGCGGTCAGCCCAATCAAGCCAGAGCGCCCGCTGTGCGCCGTGCCTTCGCTGAGCACGGCCTCGTAGGTGCGCAAGTCCAGCAGGTCGTAGGCCGCAAAGGCACGCGTCAGCAAAGCTTCGTCGTAGAGGTGTTCGCGTTTACCGGGGCCACCGGTGTTGAACGACAACTGCTGCAGGCTGTAGCCCTGAATCACCAAGGTGCCCCCGGGTTTGAGGCTGGCGTCCATGCGCTGAAACAGCGCCTCGCGTTCAGCGGGAGGGGCGAACTGGACAAAAATCCCCACCACGTTGTCGTAGGGGGCCTGCGCCCAGTCAAAGCTGTGCCAGTCGCTGCACACCCATTGGGCACGCACCCCCTTGCGGGCCGCCAGTTGCTGGGCTTTTTGAATGGCCACCGCAGATAAGTCAAAGCCCGTCACCTTCAGGCCCTGCTGCGCCAGCCAGACCCCATTGCGCCCTTCGCCGTCGGCCACGGCCAAAGCCGAGCCCGGCTTCAAATGCTGGGCTTGCGATTGCAAATAGGCGTTGGGCTCCTCGCCAAAAATGTAGGCGGCTTGGTCAAAACGTTGGTTCCACATTTGAAGTGGTGGGGGCGGCTGGTTCATGAAAAACAGTCCTCTTTTTGGTGGGGTGGGATGGGTTATATTGTTGCTCACTTATTTAAAGAAAAGCCCCCCATGAAATCCATCTTCTTGTCCTTCGTTTTAGGGCTTGTGTTGGCCGCAGCGGCCTTGGGTGGGTGCAGCTCTGGGGCCGATTTGCCGCAAATGACCCTGGAGCAAGCCCGCGCCGACCATGATGCGGCGCGGGTGACGCTGATCGATGTACGCGAGTCCGATGAACATGCCCGAGGTGTGGCCGCCGGCGCAGTGTTGTTGCCGTTGAGCCAGTTGTCGCGCCGCATGGCGGAGATCCCCAAAAACCCAGAAAAACCGGTTTACTTGGTCTGCAACACTCAAAACCGCTCGCAGGCCGCGCTCAAGGTGCTCAAAGAGCAAGGCTACCAAAACATCTACTACGTGCGCGGCGGGATGAGCGAATGGGCGACGCGCGGCTGGCCTATGGTCAAACCATGAGCCCTCGGTCATCCGTGAAACCCCTGATGCCAAAAGCCAAAATGAACGCCAACCGTGAGCTGATTTCGATTAAATTAGCCGTTGGTGATATTTAAATTATTTAATGGAGCTCTCATGAAACGACTCAATCTGCTGGCGCTGCTGGCGGCCACATTGGCCACCCCCGCATTTGCCAACCTCGACATGGCCAAGAAAAACGCTTGCATGGCTTGCCATGGGGTGGACAAAAAAGTGGTTGGCCCAGCCTACCAAGACGTCGCCAAAAAATACGCAGGCAAAGCGGACGCCGAAGCCACTTTGGCCAAGAACATCAAAGCCGGTGGTTCTGGCAAGTGGGGCCCCGTGCCCATGCCAGCCCAAGCCGCCCTGAGCGATGCGGATGCGCACACCCTGGCCAAATGGATCTTGGGTGGCGCCAAGTGATGGTTTGCACGGCGCGCACTGCCGACTGAATGCCCGACTGGTACTCGTGGCTGTTTGAGCCGCCCCCCAACAGGGGGGCGGCTCTTTTTTAAGGAACTCCTGAGATGAAAAATTTTTTCATGCTGTGTGCCGCACTGGCCGGACTTTGGGTGGGATCGGTGCAGGCGCAGCCCGCCATCTTCAAGGACGCCGACCTGGCAATGGGCAGCAAGCTGATGGCCGACAACAAATGCGTGGAATGCCACGCCTCCAAGGTGCCCGGCGATGGCAGCGCGGTGTACAAGCCGCAGGGCCGCATCAACACGCCGGGCTTGCTGCGTGGCATGGTCGAGCAGTGCAACACCGAGCTGAACCTGGGCATGTTCCCCGAAGAGGTCAGTGCTGTGGCTGCGGTGCTCAACCGTGACCACTATAAGTTTAAATAAGTATTTTCTTATGTAGGGTAAGCCTGTATAGACCCTGTCGGGCTTGACGCTGAAAATATGAATCGTTACTCGCTTATATTGTCGAGTTCTGATGGTTAACCCGTGCAACTGATTTTTTGGAGATACACATGCGCACTTCTTGGACTTTTCTGAAATGGGCCGTGCTGGCCTCGTCTGTATGGCTGACCGGCTGTGGCTCGATCGCCACCCTGGGCAAACTGGAAGACGGCGCCGGTGCTGAAGCTTCGCGCATGTGGGACCGTTGGGTGGATGGCGGTGGCGACATTGCGGTGGCCACCACCTGGGAGCGCAAGGTGCAGCCGGGCGTGACCGCCAACGACATCGAGCAAGCGCTGCGCAGTGTCGCGACCGAGCGCAACATGAAAGAAGTGGGCATCTTGCCCCTGTCCAAAGAGCTTGAGGCCCGTACAGGCCAAAAGCAAAAGCTGCTGACCGTGTATTCCTTCTGCACCCCCACCACGGCCCGCCGCATGGTGGACTTCAGCCCGCACATGGCCGCCTACCTGCCTTGCCGCGTCACGGTGGTGGAAAAAGAAGACGGCCTGTGGCTCTACACACTCAACATGGACATGATGGTCAAGATGGGCCGCAAGCTGCCCTCACCCCTGAAAGAAGAAGCCCGCGCCGTGCGCGACACCATCTGGGAAATGATGGAACGCGCCTCTAAGGGCGAAATCTGAGCCAACGACTGAACTCACAACACCAAGGACACCCTATGAACAAGATCAATGCAATGCGCGCCACCGCCGTGGCTGTGGGCATGCTGGCCGCTGGCCAGGCCTGGGCGACCAACGGCATGCTGATGGAGGGCTACGGCCCTGTGGCTCTGGGCATGGGCGGCGCTGCGCAAGCCTATGACAACGGCACGGCCGGCATGATGAACAACCCTGCCACCTTGCAGTTGGGCGCCAACGGCACCCGCGTGGACATGGCTTTGGGCCTTTTGGGCCCCAACGTCAGCGCCATGGGTGAAAAATCCGGCGGCACGTCGTATGTCATGCCCGCGCTGGGCTGGGTGCGCAAGAACGACCAATTCAGCTATGGCATCGGAATTTTTGGCCAGGGCGGCATGGGCACCGAATACGCGGCCAACAGCATGAACGCTGCTGGCACCAACGAACCCGTGCGCTCCGAATTGGCTGTGGGCCGTGTGATCTTTCCGGTCAGCTACCGTGCCACTGACAAGTTGAACCTGGGGGCCAGCCTGGACTACACCTGGGCCAGCTTGGACATGCGCATGGCCGCAGGGCTTGCGCAGTTGGGCAGCATGTACAGCGGCGGCACAGGCAATTTCGCGCCAGCCAACCTGCCAGGTTTAATGGCTCAACCGGGCCTCACAACCGCTCGCATCGACTTTTCGGACAACAACAAGTTCACGGGTGCTGCCAAATCCTCGGGTTTCACCGGCAAGCTGGGCGCGACGTTCCAAGTGGACAAAGACCTGACCTTGGGCGCTTCCTACCACCTCAAAACAAATTTGGGTGACCTCAAGACCAATGCCACAGGCGCCAGTTTGACCATGGGGTCCTCCATGCCCGGTCGCATGACGGTGCGTGACTTTCAGATGCCGGCCATGTGGGCTGTGGGTGCTTCTTGGAACGCCAGCAGCCAGCTGCAGTGGGTGGGCGATGTCAAACGCATCGGCTGGTCCAGCGTGATGAAAAACTTCAACATGACGTTTGACAACGCAGGCGGCTCGATGAGCTTCACCTTGCCGCAAAACTGGGCAGACCAGACGGTGGTGTCTTTGGGCGGCGCTTACAAGATCGACAGCGCTTGGACCGCACGCGCGGGCTACAGCCACTCGAGCAACCCCATCCCTGACGCGACGGTGAACCCCTTGTTCCCTGCGATCGTCAAGGACCACTACACGGCGGGTTTTGGCTACCAAATCAGCAAAACCATGAGCCTGGACGCGGCCGTTTCGCATGCGCCCACGGTCACGGTGAACGCGGCGGCATTGCAGGGCATGCCCAATTCGACGATCACCCACAGCCAAACCAACTACCAGCTCATGCTGAGCACACGCTACTGAGCTGCGGCGCGCCGCTGCCCCGGATGATTTTGGGGCAGCGGATTCACAGTTGTCATGTTGTATTCAGTTTGGGCTTGTATCGTATATATTCGTGATTTCTAATATATGACGAAATGAACCTCATCGCCCTCCGACGAGCGGTGGAGAAAAACGAATGGCTTGTGCCCACGCTGCACAGGTCAAAAACCAAAGGAGTTTGTGTGAAAGAACACCCAGCATCAGGACGGTTGCTCAAAGCACCCGAGAACTTCCTGACCCAAAGCGGTATCAAAGAGGTCTTTGCCGAAGGCAAGCAAGGCCGTCGCCACTTCATTCGCAACGCGTTCGCGGCCGCTGCCGCAGGCGCTGCCGTGCCAGCGGCCATGGCGCAGGGCAACCCGGTGCCCACCGAAGGCGGTGACACGAACATCTTGAACCTGCCCGAGCACGCGACCAATTTGGGCCAAGGCGTGGCGGTTGAGGGTTATGGCAGTCCGTCCAAGTTCGAGTCGAACTTGCAGCGTCGCCAAAGCCCGGGTTTGACCCAAACCACGCAGGCCTCGGTGTCGTTTGCGCCATTGCAGTCGCTGTTTGGCATCGTCACACCCAGCGGTTTGCACTTCGAGCGGCATCACCAAGGCTGGTGGGACATTGACCCGTCCAAGCACCGCTTCATGATCAACGGCATGGTCAAAAAGAACATGGTGTTCACCATGGACGAGATCATGCGTTTGCCCTCTGTATCGCGCTTCCACTTCATTGAGTGCGGTGCCAACACCGCCGTGGACTGGGGCAATGTGGCCGTGCCCACGGTGCAGTACACGCACGGCATGTTGTCGTGCAGCGAGTTCACCGGCGTGCCGCTGATCACGCTGCTGGAGCTGGCCGGGGCCGACCTGAAAAACGGCAAGTTTGTGCTGGCCGAGGGGGGCGATGGCTCCTCCATGACCCGCACCATCCCCATGAGCTTGATCACCTCCGGCGAAGTGCTGGTGGCCTATGGTCAAAACGGCGAGATGCTGCGCCCCGAAAACGGCTACCCCCTGCGCTTGATCGTGCCGGGCGTGCAAGGCGTGAGCTGGGTCAAGTACCTGCGCCGCATTGAAGTGGGTGACCAACCCTATGCCGCCAAAGACGAGGCGATCCACTACATCGATTTGCAGCCCGGTGGCTTGCACCGCCAGTACACCAACGTGCAGGAATGCAAGAGCGTGGTCACCACCCCCTCGGGCGGTCAGGTGTTGCTGGACAAAGGCTTTTACAACATCACCGGTCTGGCTTGGTCGGGCAAAGGCAAGATCAAGCGCGTGGACGTGTCCACCGACGGCGGTCGCAATTGGCGACAAGCGCGCTTGGAAACGCCTGTCCTGTCCAAGGCGCTGACGCGCTTTAACCTCGACTGGGTGTGGGACGGCAAGCCTGCCATCATCCAAAGCCGGGCGCAGGACGAAACGGGTTTTGTGCAACCCACTTACCAACAATTGCGCGCGGTGCGCGGCACGCGTTCGATCTATCACAACAATGCCATCCAGTCTTGGTTGGTTCAAGAAAACGGCGAGGTGAAAAATGTCCAGGTTTCGTAAGACCGTTTCTGCGTTGCTTTTGCTGACGGCAGCGCTTGCCGCTGGGGTCGCAGCCGCACAGGGCACCAACTATCCAGGCATTGGCCGAGATGCCACCGCCAAAGAGGTGGCCAAGTGGGACATTGACGTGCGCCCCGACTTCAAGGGCTTGCCCGCCGGCTCCGGCTCGGTGGCCAAAGGCCAAGACGTGTGGGAGGGCAAATGCGCCCATTGCCACGGTATTTTTGGCGA
>JAHECM010000036.1:0-4032 GCA_024641725.1 Limnohabitans sp.
CGGCGGCTGGCCAGGCATTTGTGCCGGCCGCACGCGCTTTGCTGGCGCAGGCCAGCGACGCCGCCCGTGAAGCCCGCGAGGTGGCCGAGGGCCAGGCGGGCGAGCTGCACATTGGCTTTGCCGGGACCATGCTGTATTGCGGATTGCCGCAAATTTTGAGCCGTTTTCAGGCCGACCACCCGCGCTTGAAGCTGGTTTTGCGTGAACTGAGCTCCAGCGAGCAGCTGTCCGAGTTGGTGCGCGACCGATTGGACGTGGGGTTTGTCCACACCCCCCGCGTGCCGCCGGGTTTTGAGCAAGTGCTAGTCGTCAGCCAACCGCTCGTGGCCTGTTTGCCGACCGCACACCCGCTGGCGCAGCCGCTGAACCACCCGAGCCCGCCGATCGCCGCCATTGGGCTGGACCAGCTGCGGGGCGAGTCGCTGGTGGTCGTGTCGCGCACTGTGTCGCCCGACTACCACGCCCGCATCTTGGCCGAATGCGAGCAAGCGGGCTGGCTGCCGCCCACCGTGCACGAGTTGCGCCACTGGCTGAGCGTGGTGTCCTTGGTGTCGCAAGGGCTGGGCGTGGCGCTGGTGCCGCAAGCGCTGCAAATGTCGGCCCTGGCCGGGGTGGCCTTTGTGCCGCTGGCCCAGGACAATGTGCGCTACGACACCCGCTGCCTGTGGCGCAGCGGCCGTGACCAAGCGGCGCTCAAAGACTTTGTCCAAGCACTGAAAAACACCACGCCCCTCAGCCCCGATGCGTGACAACGCCTGCGCCCACCATCGGGCACTGCGTACCATCGCGTACTTCTTACCATCGCGCACGGGGTGCGGCTCCTACAAAAGCCTTGCCGGCTTGTGGGGGCGCGATGGGCGGTGCACTGCGAGCCATCGCGTACGGGGTGCGGCTCCTACAAGGCGGTTGGGACTCTTTTTTCTTGGACAATAGACAAACTACATTGGAAGCAATATGAGCGAAACACTGGTGTTGGGTGGCGGCTGTTTTTGGTGCACCGAGGCGGTGTTTGTGCAGGTGCGTGGTGTGCTGTATGTCGAGTCGGGCTATTGCAATGGCCACGTGAACGCGCCCAGCTACGAGCAGGTGTGCACCGGCAGCACGGGGCACAACGAGGTGGTCAAGTTGGTCTATGACCCGGCGCAGGTCAGCACCCGCGAGCTGTTGGAAATCTTCTTTTTGATCCACGACCCGACCACGCTCAACCGACAAGGCCACGACGTGGGCACGCAGTACCGCAGCGGCATTTATTTCACATCGCCCGCGCAAGAGGCCGATGCCTGTGACTTGATCAACGGGCTTGGCCAGGCGGGGGTGTACCCTAAAACCATCGTCACCGAGGTGCTGGCGCTCGACAACTACAGCGCCGCCGAGGACTACCACCAAGACTTCTTTGAGCGCAACCCGAACCAAGGCTACTGCCAGGCGGTGGCTGCGCCCAAGGTGGCCAAGTTCCGCCAGACTTTTGCCCGCTTGGTGCGGGGCTGAACCGATCAAGATTGAAGCGACTTTGAAGAGCATGAAAACCACACGCGTGTCACCCGCATGGGCCTGGCTGATCAGCCTGAGCCTGTTGCTGGCCTGCGTGTGGGGGCAGTGGCACCGCGTGGCCCACGACACGGTGCCCGGTGTGTCGGCTGCTGTTCTGTCGGACGCGGTTGTGATGGCTGCGGTCGGGTCTGAAGTCGCTGGGCCAGATGCGGCGTTGTCCGACGCCGCAGGCCATACCGCAGGCAGTGCCTTGTGCCGGGTGCTGGACCACTTGGCGCACTCGGACGGCATGGCCTGTGCCGCCGCCTTGGACATGCCCACGGCCTTGCCATGGGCCACACGCCCTTGGCAGGCCATTGGCCCTGTACACGCCCACACACAGCGCTCGTTCGAGGCCCGCGCGCCGCCCCGTTTCGCCTGACGTTCACCCAGAGCCCGCCCTGCACATGCTGGGTTGGCGTGTGCAGTCTTGCGGAGCATGAACCATGGCATTTTCTTTTCAACGCACAGCGCTTGGCTGTGCTGTTTGGGGCCTGTGTGCCCCTTTCGCTTTGTGGGTTCCGGCGCACGCTGAAACCGCGCTCGCCAGCCCCAACCCCAGCCCTATCACCACGGCATCGCCCGAGCTGGTCATCACCGGCAACCCCTTGGGGCGTGAGCAAAGTGGCCAATCGCTGAGCCAAATGAGCGGCCGCGAGCTGCGCGAACGCGACCAAGGCACGCTGGGCGAAACGCTCAACGGCCTGCCCGGCGTCAGCAGCACCTACTTTGGCCCGCAGTCGAGCCGCCCCGTCATTCGGGGGCTGGACGGCGACCGCATCCGGCTGCTCAGCAACGGCGTGGCGGCGTCCGACGCCTCGGCCCTGAGCTACGACCACGCGGTCACCACCGACGTGCTCTCGCTCGACCGGGTCGAAGTGTTGCGTGGCCCCGCGGCGCTGCTGTATGGCGCCAGTGCGGTGGGGGGCGTGGTCAACCTGATCGACAACCGCATCCCGCGCGAGCGGGTGGACGGTGTGCAGGGCCAGGCCCGCGTGCAGGCCGCCAGTGGCAACCAAGAGCGGAGCAGCGCGGCCCTGCTCGAAGCCGGGCAGGGCGACTGGGCCGTGCACGCCGACGCTTTTGACCGCCGCACGGGCGACGTGGCGGTGCCCATCGAGCTGCCCTGCAGCCGCCCGGGTGCAGCCGTGTTGGCACGGCGCATCTGCAACTCGGCCGGGCAGGCCAGCGGCGGGGCGCTGGGCGTGAGCCATTTTGGCGAGCGCAGCCGCCTGGGCCTGTCGGTGGCCAGCTACCGCAACGACTACGGCACCGTGGCCGACGACCAAGTCACCATCGGCATGCGCTCCAAGCGCTACGCCTTTGACGGCGAATGGGCGCGGCCCCTGGCGGGCTGGCGCAGCGCCAAGCTGCGGCTGGGCCACAGCGACTACCAACACTCCGAGTTCAACGCCGGACAGCCCGAAACCCGCTTCGCCAACCAAGCCAGCGACCTGCGGCTCGAAGCCCGCCACGAGAAACTGGGCCCGTGGGAGGGCGTGGTCGGCGTGCAGCTCGAATCGGGCCGGTTTTCGGCGCAGGGCGAAGAAGCCTTCGCACCGAGCAGCCGCAACCGCTCACAAGCGGTGTTTGTGCACGAAGAATGGCTCACCGGCTGGGGCCTGTGGAGCCTGGGCGCACGCGTGGAGCAAGTCAGCGTCACGTCTTTGGGCAACCCCGACGTGGACCGCTTTGAGACCGGCGAGCGCCGCTTTGCTCCCAAAAGTCTGGCCACCGGCTTGACGTACCGTCTGGGCGGTGGCTGGCAGTGGCAGGGCAATGCCGCCTACAGCGAGCGCGCGCCCAAAGACTACGAGCTGTTTGCCAATGGCCCGCATGTGGCCACCGCCGCCTATGAGCGTGGCAGCTCGGCGCTGGGCCTGGAGCAGTCGCGCAGTCTGGACCTGGGCCTGAACTGGGCCGAAGGACCCAACCGTCTGGGCCTGACCGCGTTTGGCAACCAGTTTGACCATTACATCGGCTTGCTGGCCACGGGTGACACGCAAGGCGGCTTGCCGGTGCAGCGCTACGACGCCGTGCGCGCCCGCTTTCAGGGGCTGGAGCTGACGGGCAATTGGCGCGTTTTGCAAAGGCCGACTTGGGGTGCTGGCACGCTGGACTTGCAAGGCCGAGCCGACACCGTGCAAGCCACCAACCTGAGCACCGGCGAGCCGCTGCCACGCATCGCCCCGGTGCGCTTGGGGGCGAGCCTGCATTACGCCCAAGGCCCCTGGTCGGCCCGGCTGGGGTTTGAGCACGCGGCTGCGCAAACCCGTGTGCCCCAGGGCAGCGTGCCCACGGCGGCCTACACTTTGTGGAATTTGGGCTTCAACTACCGCCAAAGCTTGGCACGCGGTCAGCTCAACTGGTTTGCCCGCATCGACAACCTGACCGATCAACTGGCCTGGAGCGCCACGTCCATCTTGACCAGCACCGCGCCAGGCAAGTCCCCGCTGCCCGGCCGCTCGGGCAAAGTGGGCGTGCAGTGGCAGTTTTGAGCGC
>JAHECM010000036.1:4132-9672 GCA_024641725.1 Limnohabitans sp.
TTCATCGGCTTTGTCGCGGGCAAGGCCAAACTGGTGCGGGGCGAGTCGGTGCGCGATTTGTCGAACCTGGTGTTTTTGGTGCTGACGCAGGCGCTGCTGTTTCGCAGCATGAGCAACGTGCACCTCTCGCAGCTGGACTTTCGCCCGGTGGCGCAATACTTTTTGGTGGCGGGCAGTTTGTTTGCGGCCATGGTGTTCGTCTATGGCCGAGACAGCCGAGCCTCGGTCATGGCGCTGGCGGGCATCTTCAGCAACACGCTCATGATCGGCGTGCCCTTGGTCGGCTTGGCGTATGGCCAGGCGGGGCAGGTGCTGCTTTTCACCCTGATCTCATTGCACGCCTTGGTGCTGCTGAGCGCCGCCACGCTGGTGCTGGAGCTGCAAATGGCGCACGAACAAGCCGCGCAGACGGGGGAGCACCGGCCCATTTGGCGCACGGTGGGCTCGGCCATCAAAAATTCGATTGTTCACCCAGTGCCCATGCCGATTTTGATCGGACTGCTGTATGCGCAAACCGGCTGGGGCCTGCACCCGGTGGTGGACCGGCCGCTGGCATTGCTGGGCAGCGCTTTTGGCCCGATCGCCTTGGTGCTGGTGGGCATCACCTTGTCGCAAACGCCGATTGGCCAGCACTTCAAGTCGGCGCTCAAATTGTCCTTGGTCAAAACGCTGGTGCACCCCCTGCTGATGGTGTCGGTGGGCTGGCTGCTGGGCTTGCGCGGGCTCAACCTGGCCGTCATGACCCTGGCCGCCGCCTTGCCGATCGGCGCCAACGTGTTTTTGTTCTCGCAGCGTTACCAAAAAGAGGAAGACACCGTGACCGCAGGCGTGGCCGTCTCCACCGCCATGGCGGTGGTCAGCGTGTCGGTGGTTATGGCCCTGCTGCCGCTGCTGCCAGCCTGAAACTGTTTCGCGCGCAGGGCGCTGCTCCTACAGGGTGGGCGATGGTCTGGTTTTTGTAGGAGCCGCACCCCGTGCGCGATGACCCGCCCCATGACCGCCGAATCGCGCGCAGGGCGCTGCTCCTACGAGGCAGGCGCTCAATGGATCAAGGCGCCAGGCGCTCGCGCCGCCACTGGCCCGAGTCCTCTTGGTAGCGCAGGCGGTCGTGCAGGCGGCTTTTGCGGCCTTGCCAGAACTGCCATTCATCGGGCACCAGCCGGTAGCCACCCCAGTGAGGAGGGCGCGGGGGCTTTAGCAAAAACTGCGCGGCGTATTTGGCGGCGTTGGTCACCAACACGGTGCGGCCCTCGATCACCTGGCTTTGCGGTGAGGCCCAAGCCCCAATGCGCGAGTCCAGCGGGCGGCTGTGAAAATAGGCATCACTTTCTTCCTCGCTGACTTTCTCGACCCGGCCTTCGATGCGCACCACGCGTTCGAGCTCTACCCAGTGAAACTGCAGCGCCGCAAAGGGGTTGCCAGCCAGCTCGCGGCCCTTTTGGCTGTCGTAGTTGGTGTACCAGACGATGCCGCGCGCATCGTAGCCCTTGATCAGCACCACGCGGGTGCTGGGACGCAGGTCACTGGCGACGGTGGCCAGGGTCATGGCGTTGGGCTCGGGCACTTCGGCGGCAATGGCTTCTTGCAGCCATTGCTCAAATTGCTTCAACGGGTCCGCATGGGACGCTTGTTCGTTGAGCTCGGCTTTTTCGTAGCTCTTGCGCAGGTCGGCGATGTTCATGCTGGCAAGTATAGGCAAGCGCGGCGCGCCATCTTTTGCGGCCACCCCAGCCTGTTTGCATTTGGTACCCCTTCTGTAACCGGCCAAACGCCCCAAATCCGGTGAACACGGTTACCATCGAGAATGTAATTTAGTTACCAAACCGATGACCATGACCCTTCACCCCACTTTGGCCGCTGTGACCGAGCGCATTGTTCAACGCAGCCGCCCCACCCGCGAGGCGTATGTGCAGCAGGTGCAGGCCCACGCCAGCCGCCCGCCAGGTGCCCAGCGGCTCGGTTGCGCCAACGTGGCGCATGCTTTTGCCGCCATGCCTGAGGCCGACAAGCGCCGGGCCACCGCGCTCGACAAGATCCAGGTGGTCGCCCCGCGAGCGCCCAACATCGGCATCGTCACCGCCTACAACGACGTGCTGTCGGCCCACGCGCCGCTGCAGCACTACCCCGACTTGATCAAGGACGAGGCCCGCCAACTGGGCGCAACGGCTCAGGTGGCCGGGGGCGTGCCCGCCATGTGTGACGGCGTGACCCAGGGCACGCCGGGCATGGAGCTGAGTTTGTTCAGCCGCGACGTGATCGCCATGGCGACGGCCGTGTCGCTCAGCCACGATGTGTTTGACGGCGCCCTGATGCTGGGCGTGTGCGACAAAATCGTGCCGGGGCTGTTGATCGGCGCTTTGCAGTTTGGCCATTTGCCCACGGTGTTTGTGCCTGCGGGCCCCATGACCAGTGGTTTGTCCAACAGCGAAAAATCCAAGGTGCGTGAGCAAGCCGCGCTGGGCTTGGTGGGGCGTCCTGAGTTGCTGGAAGCCGAATCGGCGGCTTACCACGGCGAAGGCACTTGCACTTTTTATGGCACGGCCAACAGCAACCAGTTGTTGCTCGAAGCCATGGGCCTGCATGTGCCGGGCACGGCCTTCATCAACCCCGGCGATGGCATGCGCGCCGAACTCACCCGCGAGGCGGTGCGCACGGTTTTGGCCAAGCCCGCGCCGATTGGCCAGGTGGTGGATGAGCGCTGCATCGTCAACGCCATGGTGGCCTTGCTGGCCACGGGCGGCTCGACCAACCACCTGATCCACTGGGTGGCGGTGGCGCGTGCAGCAGGCATCGTGATCGACTGGGACGATTTCTCGGCCCTGTCGGACGTGGTGCCACTGCTGACCCGCGTGTACCCCAACGGCAGCGCTGACGTGAACCAGTTCCAGGCCGCTGGCGGGCCGGGCTACGTGATCCGCGAATTGCTGGACGCCGGCTTGATGCACGCCGATGTACTGACGGTGCGCCCCGGTGGGCTGCGCGAGTTCACCCGTGTGCCGTCGATGGACAACAACCAATTGGTCTGGACCGACCCGGGCGCAAGCCGTGACGAGTCGGTGGTGCGCCCCGCCTCCAAGCCCTTCAGCGCGACCGGGGGGCTCAAGTTGCTGCAAGGCCCTTTGGGGCGCAGCGTGATCAAGATTTCTGCCGTGCCCGAGGCGTTCCACACGATCGAAGCGCCTGCCCGCGTGTTCGGCTCCCAAGACGAGTTGCACGCCGCCTTCAGCGCCGGAGAACTCGACCGCGACGTGGTCTGCGTGGTGCGCTGGCAAGGCCCGCAAGCCAACGGCATGCCCGAGCTGCACAAGCTCACCCCGCCGCTGGCCGTGTTGCAGGGCAAGGGCTTCAAGGTGGCGCTGGTGACCGATGGCCGCATGAGCGGTGCCTCGGGCAAAGTGCCCGCAGCCATCCACGTCTCGCCCGAAGCCGCCGCCGGTGGGCCGCTGGCCAAGGTGCAAGACGGCGACCTGATCTGCCTCGATGGCGTGGCGGGCACCTTGCAAGTGCGGGTGAGCGAGGCCGAATGGGCCGCCCGCCCGCTGGCCCAAATGCCGCCCGAGCTGCGCGCTGCCAACGGCGTGGGCATGGGCCGTGAACTGTTTGCCAACCTGCGCCGCAACGCGCTCAAAGCCGAAGAAGGAGCCTGCACATGGCTGTAACCCCTAACCCGATGCTGACCGCCCTGCAAGTGATGCAGGACGCCCCCGTGATCCCCGTGATCGTGCTGAACGATGTGGCCCACGCCGTGCCCATGGCCCGAGCCTTGCTGGCCGGTGGCATCCGCATGCTGGAGATCACCTTGCGCACGCCTCAGGCCCTGGCCTGCATGGAAGCGATTGCCAACGAAGTCGAAGGTGCGGTGGTCGGCGCTGGCACGGTGCGCAGCCCGGCCGATGCTGCAGCGGCGGTCAAGGCGGGTGCTCGTTTTGCGGTGAGCCCCGGCTACACCCCGGCGGTAGCCCAAGCCTGCAAAGACTTGGGTCTGCCCTTGTTGCCCGGCGTGGCCACGGGCAGCGAAATCATGATGGCCCAAGAAGACGGCTACACCGAACTCAAGTTCTTCCCCGCCATGCAAGCCGGCGGCCCAGCCATGCTCAAAGCCTGGAGTGGTCCGTTTTTTGATGTGAAGTTCTGCCCCACGGGCGGCGTGACCCAGCAAAATGCCAATGACTTGCTGAGCCTGCCCAATGTGGCCTGCGTCGGCGGCTCGTGGCTGGTGCCTGCCGACGCGCTGGCCCAGGGCGACTGGGCGCGCATCGAAGCGCTGGCGCGGGAGGCCACCCAGTTGCCCCGCTGATTGGTGGATGGGGCATACCCGATCAGGATGGCGGTAATTGTTGTGCCAACAAAATTTCATTTTCAAACACGATTTGGCTGTTAATTTGCGCTGACCCAATGCAATGCACCACAAATGCATGCGGGCTCAACGCTCTCACTCGGCAATGCAATGTGAGCAGTTCATCGGGTGCCAACCCGCGTTTGAATTTGGCCTTTTGGATACTGGCTAGCACGCCTAAACCATTTAGAGAAGCAGGCATATTTTGACTTTGCCATCGCAGCAAGACGCCTGCCAATTGGGCTCCCGCTTCGATCAAGCACACCCCAGGCACGATGGGTCTTTGCGGAAAATGACCTTGCAAAATGGGATGTGATTTTTTCCATACCGCAAGCCCTGAAATTTCCTTCTCGGACTCCACGCGTGCACTTTCTAAAAATAGAAATGGATCACGGTGCGGAATCAGGCCTTGAATTTCAGAGCGTGTAAGTTCACAAAGAGACATGATGACTTGCTGGTGTCAGATGTGGTTATGCACTGGTAAATGAATCTCGCAATCACATGCTGCGATAGTTTGTGGGCGATGGGCGATGACGAGTCGGGTAATGGACAGGTTTTGAATCGCTTGGTTGATGGCTTTTTCCAGCTCGACATCCAGATGGCTGGTGGCTTCGTCTAAAACCAAAATTTGCGGATCACCATACAGAGCGCGTGCGAGGAGCAAACGCTGCTTTTGGCCACCCGATAAAGCTGTGCCCATATCGCCAATCAGGGTGTTGTACCCCATGTTCATGGCTTTGACATCTTCATTCAGGCGGGCCATGCGGCAGACCTCTTCAACCTTGTCCATGTCAATGGACTGCGCAAAAAATGCGATGTTTTCCGCAATGGAGCCTGCAAACAACTGGTCGTCTTGCATGACCGCATTCACAAATGGGCGGTAATTGTGCAAGCCCAAACGTTCTAACTCCTGCCCATTGACCAGAATGCGGCCACTTTCGGGTTTAAGTAACCCCAAAAGCAGTTTGGCCAATGTGGTTTTGCCGCAGCCCGATGGACCAGTGATGGCAATGGACTTTCCTTCTGGCAATTTCAAGCAAAGGTTGCGCAGCACATAAGGGTCAAGCTCTGAATATCTAAAACTGAAAAGCCCCGGGTTTCGTGGAGGCTGGTTGGTTTAAGTTGAGACCTCGGTCTCGCTTTTCCCGGCTAGTTGCCGGTAGTAGTTCACCTCAGCTTCAGCCGGTGGAATATACCCAATCGA
>JAHECM010000042.1 GCA_024641725.1 Limnohabitans sp.
GGCGCAAGCCCGACAACGGTGGAAGCAATACACCCAGCAGGGCTACACCTTGATCCGCCACGATCTGGGCAAGCCCGTGGCTGCTTGATTGGGCAACAGGCCGTGTGGCCTGCAAACGCGCCAGAAAAAACGGGCCCAATGGGCCCGTTTTTTTGGTTTTTTTTGGCGGAGCAGGCGGGATTCGAACCCGCGGTGGGCTATTAACCCACACACGCTTTCCAGGCGTGCGACTTAAACCACTCATCCACCGCTCCGAAGCCCGCAATTGTAGCAGTGTCCCAAGACGGTTCTGAGACACAGCTTGGTGAATTTGCAGATTGCACGAAGTTCTGGCGTTTTTTTCCAAAAGTGGCTTGCGCACCGCCAGCCAAGGATTTTTTTACTTACACTTCGCGCCATTCGTCCATCTTTTGGCCCTTTGCCGCCCCATGCCATGAAATTTCGCTTTCCCATCGTCATCATCGACGAAGACTACCGCTCCGAAAACACTTCGGGCTTGGGCATCCGTGCGCTGGCAGACGCCATCGTCGCCGAGGGCTTTGAGGTGCTGGGGGTGACCAGTTACGGCGATTTGTCGCAGTTTGCCCAGCAACAAAGCCGCGCCAGCGCCTTCATCTTGTCCATTGACGATGAGGAATTCACGCCCGGCCCAGACCTGGACCCTGCGGTGTTGAACCTGCGCGCCTTCATTGACGAGGTGCGCCGCAAGAACGCCGATGTGCCCATCTACATCTACGGCGAGACCAAGACCAGCCAGCATTTGCCCAACGACATCTTGCGCGAGCTGCATGGCTTCATCCACATGTACGAAGACACGCCAGAGTTCATGGCGCGCCACATCATTCGCGAGGCCAAAAGCTACTTGGAAGGCGTGCAGCCGCCGTTTTTCAAGGCCCTGCTCGACTACGCCGAAGACGGCTCTTACTCCTGGCATTGCCCCGGACACTCGGGGGGCGTGGCGTTCTTGAAAAGCCCGGTGGGCCAGATGTACCACCAGTTTTATGGCGAAAACATGCTGCGCGCCGACGTGTGCAACGCGGTGGAAGAGTTGGGCCAATTGCTCGACCACAACGGTGCGATTGGCGAGAGCGAGCGCAATGCGGCGCGCATCTTCAATGCCGACCACTGCTTTTTTGTGACCAACGGCACCAGCACCTCCAACAAGATGGTTTGGCACCACACGGTGGCACCCGGCGATGTGGTGGTGGTGGACCGCAATTGCCACAAATCCATCTTGCATTCGATCATCATGACCGGGGCGATCCCGGTGTTTTTGAAGCCCACGCGCAACCATTTCGGCATCATCGGCCCGATCCCCAAGAGCGAGTTCGAGCCTGCTGCCATTCAGGCCAAAATCCGCAAAAATCCGCTGCTCAAGGGCGTGGATGCCAAAAAGGTCAAGCCCCGCGTGCTGACGCTGACGCAGTCGACCTATGACGGCGTGCTCTACAACACCGAGACCATCAAGGGCATGCTCGACGGTTACGTTGAGAACCTGCACTTTGACGAAGCTTGGTTGCCGCACGCGGCTTTTCACCCGTTTTATGGCCCCTACCATGCCATGGGCAAAAAGCGTGCACGCCCGCAACACAGCATGGTCTATGCCACCCAGTCCATCCACAAACTGTTGGCGGGCATCAGCCAAGCCAGCCATGTGCTGGTGCAGGACGCGCAAAACGTCAAGCTCGATCGGCCTTTGTTCAACGAGGCCTACCTGATGCATACCAGCACCAGCCCGCAGTACAGCATTATTGCCAGCTGCGACGTGGCCGCTGCCATGATGGAGCCACCCGGCGGCACCGCGCTGGTTGAAGAAAGCATTGCCGAAGCGCTGGATTTTCGCCGCGCCATGCGCAAAGTCGATGCCGAGTACGGCAAGGACTGGTGGTTCAAGGTTTGGGGGCCCGAGAAGTTTGCCGACGACGGCATTGGCCGCGCGGACGACTGGATCTTGCGCAATGACCCGCGCAAAAAAGCCAGCAAGTGGCACGGCTTCGGTCAGCAGCTGGCCGACGGCTTCAACATGCTCGATCCGATCAAATCCACCATCGTCACGCCGGGTTTGGACTTGGACGGCAAGTTCGACACCACCGGCATCCCCGCGTCCATCGTCAGCAAATTCCTGACCGAGCACGGCGTGGTGGTCGAAAAAACCGGCTTGTACAGCTTCTTCATCATGTTCACCATCGGCATCACCAAGGGCCGCTGGAACACGCTGCTGACGGCTTTGCAGCAGTTCAAGGACGAGTACGCCAAGAACCAGCCGATGTGGAAAATCATGCCGGAGTTCTGCCAGAAGCACCGCCGCTATGAACGCATGGGCCTGCGCGACCTGTGCCAACACGTGCACGAGATGTATGCGCGCTACGACATCGCGCGCCTGACCACCGACATGTACCTGTCGGACTTGGCGCCGGCCATGAAGCCCTCAGACGCCTTTGCTCACATTGCCCAACGCAAGACCGATCGCGTGGAGATTGATCACCTGGAAGGCCGCATCACCGTGGGCTTGGTGACGCCATACCCGCCCGGCATTCCGCTGTTGATCCCCGGCGAGGTGTTCAACAAAAAAATTGTGGATTACCTCAAGTTCGCACGTCAGTTCAACCTGGAGTGCCCTGGCTTCGAAACCGATATCCACGGTTTGGTCGAGCAAGTGGACGAAGAGGGCAAGAAGCGCTACTACGCCGATTGCGTGAAGCTTTGATCGGCTCCCGATGGCGGAGCCTGTTGAACTGACCTGAGGGGGTTCAATCGAGCTGAGCACAAAAAAAGCGGCCTAGGCCGCTTTTTTGTTGGCTTTGTGCACCAAGCTTCAAGCTTTGGCTTCGGCGGGCTCGGCAATGCCCCCCACCACTTGGCTGAAGCCTCCGTCCACATAGGTGATCTCAGCGGTCACGCCCGCGGCCAAATCGCTCAGCAAGAAGGCCGCCACGTTGCCCACATCGTCAATCGTCACGTTGCGGCGAATGGGGGAGGCTTCGGCCACCACCGACAAGATCTTGCCAAAGCCCTTGATGCCGCTGGCCGCCAGGGTTTTGATGGGACCGGCGGAAATGCCGTTGGCGCGCATGCCGCGGTTTTGGCTGCCCAGGGATTCGGCCAAGTAGCGCACCGACGCTTCGAGGCTGGCTTTGGCCAGTCCCATGGTGTTGTAGTTGGGCACAGTGCGGATCGCACCCAGATACGTCAAAGTCAGCACCGCCGATTTGTCCTTGAGCATCGGCAAGCAGGCTTTGGCCATGGCCGGAAAGCTGTAGGCGCTGATGTCGTGGGCAATCTTGAAGCCCTCGCGCGACAAACCGTCCAAGAAGTCGCCGGCAATGGCTTCGCGGGGGGCGTAGCCAATGGCGTGCACGAAACCGTCAAACTGAGGCCAGTGAACGGACAAGTCTTTGAACAGTTGTTCAATTTGCGCATCACTGCCCACATCGCAATCAAAAATCAATGTGGAGTCAAAGTCGGCGGCGAACTCGGTGATGCGGTCCTTGAATCGCTCACCCACATAGCTGAACGCCAACTCCGCGCCTTGTGCATGGCAGGCTTTGGCAATGCCGTAGGCGATCGAACGGTTGGACAGCACGCCCGTGATGAGCAGCTTTTTTCCAGCCAGGAAACCTGTTTTTGTGGTCATGAGGATCAACTCCAAAAAATATGTGCAGAATTGTCGCATGCGAAATGGCTTGTTCCGATGGATTGACGGGGTGCTGCTGGCTTGCGGGTTCTTTGTGGGCTCGTCGGTTTGGGCCGCGCATGCCTATGCCCAGTTTGGTGATGTGCGGTATGCGGCCGGTTTTGAGCATTTCAGCTACGTCAACCCGCAAGCGCCCAAGGGGGGTGACATCGTGTTGGTGCCGCCCACGCGCCAGTCCAATTTCGACAAGTACAACCCCTTCACCCTCAAAGGCAGTGCGCCGCCCGCATTGCTGAACATGCTGTTTGACACCTTGCTGGTGGGCAATATGGACGAAGCCACCACCGCGTATGGCTTGCTGGCCCGCGACGTGGCAGTGGCCTCAGACCAAAAATCTGTGGTCTTTGAAATCCACCCCCAAGCGCGCTTTCACAATGGCGAACCGGTTTTGGCCTCAGACGTGAAGCACAGCTTTGAGCGACTGACCAGTCCACAAGCCGCCCCGCAATACCGTACTTATTTTGGCGAAGTCAAAAGTGCCACAGTGCTGGATGAACGGCGCATCCGCTTTGATTTTTTGCGCCCCAGCAGCGAGCTGCCCTTGATCGTGGGCAGTTTGCCGGTATTCAGCCGAAAGTGGGGGCTGGAGGGCGGGAAACACAAAGCACTGGACCAAATGGTCACTGATGTTCCGATCGCTTCAGGCCCCTACCGCATTGGGCCGGTGCAGTTTGGCCGCGACATCACTTACTTGCGTGACCCCACTTATTGGGCGCGAGACCTGAATGTGCGCCGAGGCTTGTTCAACTTTGACCGCATCACCTACAAAATCTACAAAGACAACACCGCACAACTCGAAGCGTTCAAGGCCGGGGAGTTCGACTACATCCAGTCTTTCGTCTCGCGCGAATGGGCGCGGGCTTTCACTGGGCGCGCGTTTGAGCGGGGTGAGTTGCTCAAGGCCGAGTTGCCGCACGGCAATGCGGGCGACTTTCAGGGCTTTTTGTTCAATCTGCGACGCGACAAGTTCAAAGACGTGCGGGTGCGCCAGGCGATTGCGCTGGCCATGGACTTTGAATGGATGAACCGCCAGCTTTTCTACAACGCGTACAGCCGAGTCAGGGGCTTTTTTGTGGCCAGCGACTTTGAGGCCAAAGGACGACCTGAGGGCGATGAGTTGGCCTTGCTGCAAGGACTGCGGTCGCAGCTAGCCCCCGAAGTCTTTGAGCAAGCCGTGCCACAGCCTCCCAGCACCTCGCTGGACCCCGCCTCTGGCCACACGCTGCGAGACCACTTGCGGCAAGCCCGTGACCTGCTCCAGGCGGCTGGATGGACCATCCAAGAGGGGCAACTGAAGAACGACCAAGGGCAGGTCTTCAGCATTGAATTTTTGGACAACTCGGGCGGCATGGGCCGTGTGGTCAGCCCATTTGCCAAGAACCTGGAAAAACTGGGCATGCAGGTCCAGTACAAAGTGATCGACTTTGCCCTGCTGCAAAAGCGCATGGATGTGTTTGACTTTGACATCACCAGCAACCGCACCGTGGGCAGTGAAGCCCCGGGCACCGAGTTGTTGGAGCGCTATGGCGCCAAGTCGGCCGATGTGGAGGGTTCGGGCAATGTGATTGGCGTCAAGAGCCCCGTGGTGGATGCGCTCTTGGACAAGGCCGTCAGCGCCCAAACCCGCCCGCAACTGGTGGCCGCTTTGCGGGCACTTGACCGCGTCTTGCGGCATGGGTATTACGTGGTGCCACATTGGTATGGCGCGGTGCACCGAGTCTCTTGGCGAGCGAACAAATTCGAGCGCCCTGACTTGATTCCTCGCTTCTACCAGCCCGAAAACTGGGTCACCAGCGTCTGGTGGTCACGCTCTGCCGCTCCTGTTGCAAAGGCCCCTTGACCATGTTTGCCTACATCCTCAAGCGTTTGCTTTTGATGGTCCCGACCCTGTTCGGTGTGCTCTTGATGACCTTTGTGGTGATTCAGTTTGTGCCGGGTGGACCGGTCGAGCAAATGGTGGCGCAGTTGCAAGGGCGCGACGGCGGTGGCGAGGGCGCGGCTGCATCGGGCGCGGGGTACCGGGGACGGCAAGGGGTGGATGCGGCCCGCATTGAGGAAATCAAGGTCTTGTATGGCTTTGACAAACCACCCCTTGAGCGGTTCACGATGATGCTCCAGCAATTTGCCCGGTTTGACCTGGGCAAGAGTTTTTTTTACCCCAAAGACGTTTGGACTTTGGTCAAAGAAAAACTGCCCGTCTCCATCAGTCTGGGTTTGTGGACTTTCTTTTTGAGTTATCTGATCTCGGTGCCGCTGGGCATCGCCAAGGCGGTGAGGGCGGGCTCGGCCTTTGACACCGTGACCAGCTTGTTGGTGCTCGTCGGCTACGCCATTCCCGGCTTTGTGCTGGGCGTGGCTTTGCTGGTGATCTTTGGCGGGCAGCTGCAGTGGTTCCCTTTGCGGGGGCTGACCTCGTCGAACTGGGAGCAGCTGAGCTGGGGGGCACGCATCACCGATTACCTCTGGCACATCGCTCTGCCGGTCACAGCCAGTGTGATGGGCGCATTCGCGGTGACCACCATGCTCACCAAGAACGCATTTTTGGAAGAAATCCGCAAACAATACGTGTTGACAGCGCGCGCCAAGGGCTTGACCGAACGCCGGGTGTTGTACCGTCACGTCATGCGCAACGCATTGATTCCCCTGGTCACGGGCTTTCCTGCGGCCTTTATTGGGGCTTTTTTTACCGGCTCGCTCTTGATCGAAACCCTGTTTTCGCTCGATGGCTTGGGCTTGCTCAGTTACGAATCGGTCATCCGCCGCGACTACCCGGTGGTGCTGGGTACGCTGTATTTATTCACCCTGATCGGATTGCTCACCAAGCTGATCAGCGACCTGTGCTATGTCTGGGTTGACCCTCGCGTGAAGTTTGACCAATGAATGCACTTGCCGTTCAACTCTCTCCAGCCCGCCGTGCTTGGCGGCGCTTTCGCCAACACCGCTTGGGGTTTGTCAGTTTGGTGTTGTTTGTGGTCTTGTTCGTCATGAGCTTGGGGGCAGAGTTCATCTCCAACGACAAACCGCTGGTGGTGCGTTACCAAAACCAATGGTATTTCCCGGTGGTTCAAACGCTGCCAGAGACGGTGTTCGGCGGCGACTTTGAAACGCCCACGGACTACCTCGACCCGTTCATCTTGGAGCAGTTCAAGCAAGGGGGCAACTGGGCTTGGCGGGCACCCAACCCTTACCACCACAGCACCTTGGACTACTTCGCGCCCGAGCCCAACCCGGCGCCGCCTTCGAGCCGCAATTGGCTGGGCACGGACGACCGGGGGCGCGATGTGCTGGCCCGCTTGCTGTATGGCTTTCGGGTCTCGGTGCTTTTCGCTTTGGCTTTGACCTTCATCGGGGTGCTGCTCGGGGTCATCACTGGGGCGATTCAAGGTTTTTTTGTCGGCAAAACCGACTTGTTGTTCCAGCGCTTCATCGAAATCTGGGGGGCCATGCCTGAGCTGTACCTGCTGATCATTTTTTCGGCAGTCTTCGACCCCAGCGTGTCCTTGCTGCTGATCTTGCTGAGCCTGTTTGGTTGGATGGGCTTGTCTGACTATGTGCGCGCCGAGTTTTTGCGCAACCGACAGCTCGACTACGTCAAAGCTGCGCGGGCATTGGGGCTGGGACATGGGGCCATCATTTGGCGCCATGTGCTGCCCAACAGCATGACGCCCGTGGTCACTTTTTTGCCGTTTCGCATGAGCGGCGCAATTTTGGCGCTGACGTCCTTGGACTTTCTGGGGCTGGGGGTGCCACCGGGCACCCCGTCTTTGGGTGAGCTGTTGGCGCAGGGCAAAAACAACATCGATGCCTGGTGGATTTCGCTGTCAACCTTTACCGTGTTGGTGGTGACCTTGCTGCTCTTGACCTTCATGGGCGATGCTTTGCGCGACGCACTGGACCCCCGAAAGGCCGACGCATGACCGATCCCGTCTTGTTGGACCTTCAGGGTTTGCGTGTCTCCTTTGATGGGCACGAGGTTGTGCATGGCATTGACTTGCAAATTCGCTCTGGAGAGCGTTTGGCCTTGGTGGGGGAGTCCGGTTCGGGCAAATCCGTCACGGCGCTGGCCATTTTGCGTTTGCTCGAGTCGGCGGCTTTGAGCGGGCGGGTGCTTTGGCAGGGGCAAAATCTGCTGGGCCAGTCCGAGCGCGAGATGCGGCGCATCCGGGGGGACGAAATTGCCATGATTTTTCAGGAGCCCATGACGGCGCTCAACCCCTTGATGACCGTTGGCCAACAAATTGCCGAAGTGCTGCAACTCAAAAAAGGGCTGACCGCGACACAGGCGCAAGGCAAAAGTGTCGCGTTGCTGGCCGACACGGGGATTGACGATGCCCCGAGGCGGGCCCAAGCCTACCCGCACCAGTTGTCGGGGGGGCAACGCCAGCGCGCCATGGTGGCGATGGCGTTGGCGTGCGAGCCCAAACTTTTGCTGGCCGATGAGCCGACCACCGCTTTGGACGCCAGTTTGCGCCTGCAAATGCTGCAATTGCTGCTTGATCTTCAAAAGCGCACCGGCATGGCGGTGCTGCTCATCACCCACGACTTGGCCTTGGTGCGACATTTCGCCGACCGTGTGGCCGTCATGGAGCACGGCCATTTGGTGGAGCAGGGTGAGCGCGCCGAGATATTTGCCCGTCCACAGCACCCCTACACCCAAGGCTTGCTCGACAGCCGCCCCAGCCGCGACAACCTTGTGCCCAGGCCTCAGACCCCATCGGCGCCTGTGCTGGAGGCTGTGCAGCTGCGTGTGACTTATCCCATGGCCATGGCGGGTTTCAAGGGCTGGTTCAAAAAAAACCACTTCGTGGCCTTGAATAGTGCAGATTTTTCAGTCAAAGCGGGCACAACATTGGGCGTGATGGGGGAGTCCGGCTCTGGAAAAACCAGTTTGGCGCAAGCGGTGCTGGGGCTGATCGCAGCACAGGGCAAGCTGACGTTTGCCGTGCAGGGAGGTCGCAGCTGGCAAGGCTCGCCCGCCAAGGACATGGCTTTGCGACGTCAAGTTCAGGTGGTCTTTCAAGACCCGTTTGGCAGTTTGTCACCCCGTCAGACGGTGGGCGATACCGTGTCCGAAGGCCTGCGCTTGCACCACCCCGGCTTGGCTGCGGCGCAGATTCAGGACCGGGTTTTACAAACCCTGGCCGAAGTGGGCCTGCGCCAGCAAGACTTTCCCGATCTGCTCAGCCGTTACCCACACGCTTTCTCGGGTGGGCAGCGCCAGCGCATTGCCCTGGCGAGGGCCTTGATCGTTGAGCCTGCATTGTTGGTGCTGGACGAGCCCACCAGCGCTTTGGACGTGACGGTGCAAAAACAAATCCTGTCATTGCTGCAAGATTTGCAAAAAAATCGCCAAATGGCGTATTTGCTGATCACGCATGACGTGGATGTCATGCGGGCCATGGCGCACGATGTGTTGGTGCTCAAATCCGGTCAAGTCCTGGAGTCAGGCCCCGCAGAGCAGGTGTTGGTGCAGCCGCAGCATCCTTACACCCAAAGTCTGTTGCAGGCCTTCGCCGCTTGAGCCTGTCGGCCTGTGTTGACGCCTTTTTTGCCTTAAAAAACGCGCACTTAGGGGCGTTTTTAGGCTAGAATAAGCGCTTCACGACCAAACGGGCGGGTTTTCACCGCCCGTTTTTTTTGGTCGATCCATTTTGACAGACACACCAGCGCACTGAATCATTCCTGTGGCATTGCAGCAAATCGTTGAAGAAACCGTGACCGGACTGGGCTATGACCTGGTGGAGATTGACCGCTCCGCCGGAGGCTTGCTGCGCATCACCATCGACTGGCCATGGCAAGGTGCTGAAGTCGAAGAAGTGTTTGTCACAGTCGAAGACTGCGAGAAAGTCAACCGGCAGTTGCAGTTTTCACTCGAAGTGGACGGTGTGGATTACAAGCGACTGGAAGTGTCGTCGCCGGGCATCGATCGCCCCCT
>JAHECM010000054.1 GCA_024641725.1 Limnohabitans sp.
TGCAGCGCTTGCGCACCGTCTTGATGACCGCCATGCTGGCCGCGCTGGGATTGCTGCCCATGGCGCTCAGCCATGACATTGGCTCCGAAACCCAGCGGCCTTTGGCGCTGGTGGTGATCGGTGGCTTGATCACCGCCACCTTGCTGACTTTGGTGGTGCTGCCGGTTCTGTATGCTTCGTGGTTTTCCAAAACCACGCACCCCAAGGAATCTGAATGACGGTATGGAGCCAGGTCCACGCGCAGCTGCAAGCGCATCCCCGTGAGCGCTTGAAGCTGTGGCTGGGTCGGTTTTTTTACCCCACCAGCACCCGCCAGTGGCTGGCCTTTGTGCACGCAAACCCGGTGCTGTGGCAACAGGTGGCGCGTTTCCCCAAACTGTTGACCCGCATTTACCGGCCCTACGGCTATCGGCCTCTGGGCTGTGCGGGCCGGGTTGATCTGATGGTGGCCCACTACGAGCTGGTCAAGCAGCAGGGGCTGCAAACCCTGCTGGCCCGCTGCGCGGACGAACCTTTGCCCGTTTCTCAGGCCAGCACCAAAACAGACACGCCCGCCCAGCTGAGCTTGCTGGCCGTGCGCGATGGCCACCGCGAGGGCGAAATGAGCCTGCAACTGCACTGGGGCGATCGCGTTTTGTATGCCTTGTCGTTTTTGCTGGTCAAGCGCGGCGCGGGCTGCGACTTGTTGGTCACCCGGCTGCAAGGCAACCGGGACGACGACGCCAAGGACCTGATCCGTGCGGCGACCAAGAGTTTTCACGGGTACCGGCCATCGGTTTTGCTGTTGCAGGCCGTGCGCCAACTGGCTTTTGACACCGGCTGCCAAAGCGTGCTGCTGGTGGCCAACCGCCAGCGCGTGGCGCTCAACCCGATGCGGCGCATGAAAATCAAGATCGACTTGGAAGGCTTGTGGCGCGATGTTGGGGCCGAAGTTGGTGCGCACGGCTTTTTTGCAGTCAGCCCGCAAGTGGACTTGCCACAGGACTTCAGCGATGTCGCGTCCAACAAGCGGGCCGAGGCCAAGCGCAAGGCCGCACTGGCCGCGCAGCTGCTGCAAGGCCTGTCCGCCACCCTGGCCGAGTTGCGCACCAGCGCGCCCCCAGCGCAGGCCTGATCGCGAGGAGAGGGGGCAGCAGCGCAGTCGCCAAAGGCTGCGCCCTCAGGCCCGGGGATTCCAGCGCTTGAGCAACAAGGCGTTGGTCATGACGCTGACCGAGCTGAGGGCCATCGCCGCGCCCGCAATGACCGGGTTGAGGTAACCGAGCGCGGCCAGCGGAATGCCCGCCACGTTGTAGGCAAATGCCCAAAACAGGTTTTGCCGAATCTTGGCCACCGTGCGGGCCGAAATGTCGAGCGCCGCAGCCACCAGTGCCACATCTCCTCGCATGAGGGTGATGCCTGCCGCGTGCATGGCCACGTCGGTGCCGTTGCCCATGGCCAGGCCCACGTCGGCGGCGGCCAGTGCGGGCGCATCGTTGACGCCGTCGCCCACCATGGCCACCACGCGGCCCCCTTCTCGCAAGCGCGCCACGGCCTGGGCCTTGTCGCCCGGCAACACGTCGGCCAGCACTTCTCCGTCTTCTGGGCGCAAGCCCAAACGGCGAGCCATGGTTTCTGCGGCAGCGCGGTTGTCGCCCGAAATCATCACCAGCTTCAGGCCACGAGCGCGCAGGGCTTGCAGCGCCTCGCGCACACCGGCTTTGGGTTCATCGCCAAACGCCATGAGCAGCAAGCCCTGCAGGCCGTCGGGCGTGCGTTCGGCCAGCGCCGACACGCTGACGCCTTGCTGCTGGAACTGCGCCAATTCGGCTTGCCAGAGTTGCGGGTCCATGCCTTCTTCGTGCAGCCAGCGCAGGCTGCCCAGCAGCAACTCGCGCCCACCCACCTGGGCGCTCACGCCCCGCCCAGGCACGGCTTGCACATTTTGGATGTGCTGTGCGTTGGGCAACACCATGCCTTGCGCAGCCGCCACGACGGCCCGGGCCAAGGGGTGTTCGCTGCCGCTTTGCACGGCCGCCGCCAAGGCCAGCATGCTGGCCGCTGCTTGCCCTGGCGCTGCGGTCTGGCCCACCAGGCGCGGCTGGCCCACGGTGAGCGTGCCCGTTTTGTCAAACGCCACGGTCTGCACTTTGTGCGCCATTTCAAGCGCTTGTGCGTCTTTGATCAAAATGCCTTGTTTGGCGGCGACACCCGTGCCCGCCATGATGGCCGCTGGGGTGGCCAGGCCCAAAGCACAAGGGCAGGCGATCACCAGCACGGCCACCGCGTGGATGAGCGCGTGCTCAACCCCCGCGCCCTGCCACAGCCACACGCCACCCGTGAGCAATGCGATGCCCAAGACCACCGGCACAAACACTTCGGCCACTTTGTCCACCAACCGCTGGATCGGGGCTTTGGCCGCTTGCGCGTCTTCCACCAAGCGGATGATGCGTGAGAGCACGGTCTCTTGCCCCACCGCACTGACTTGCAGGCGCACACGGCCTTCGCCGTTGATGGCCCCCCCCGTCACGCTGTCGCCCATGGCCTTGGAGACCGGCAGGGGTTCGCCGGTCAACATGGATTCGTCCACTTGGGTTTGGCCTTCGTGCAACACGCCATCCAGTGGGAACCGTTCGCCGGGTTTGACCACCAGCATGTCACCCACCCGAATTTCTTGCACTGGCACGTCCTGTTCGCCGTCCTCGCCCATCAGGTGCGCGGTGTCGGGCCGCAGCGCGTGCAGCGCGCGAATGGCTTCGGTGGTTTGGCGCTTGGCGCGGGCTTCGAGCCATTTGCCCAGCAGCACCAAGGTGATGACCACGGCCGAGCCCTCAAAGTACAAGTGCGGTGCATGGCCCTCATGGGCGCTGAGCCACAACCACACCGAGAGCAACCACCCTGCCGTGGTGCCTATCGACACCAGCAAATCCATGTTGCCGGTGAGTGCCTTGAGCGCATGCCAGCCCGCCTTGTAAAAGCGTGCCCCCAAGATGAATTGCACTGGCGTGGCCAGCGCAAATTGCACCCAAGCGGGCAGCATCCAGTGCTGCCCAAACGCATCGCCCAACATGGGCAGCACCAGCGGTGCCGACAACACCAAACCGATGGCCACCGGCGCAAAACCGGTCCACGGGCCACGGGCCTGCATGGAGGCGGTGTCGCTCGTGGCCAGCGGCTCGTAACCGGCATCGCGGATGGCGCGGCGCAGCAGGCCTTCGTTGGTGCCCAAATGGCTCACGGTCACATGTGCGGATTCGGTCGCCAAATTGACCGCCGCTGCATCGACACCCGGGACTTTTTGGAGGGCTTTTTCGACCCTCGCCACGCAAGATGCACACGTCATGCCCCCAATGCCGATGTCAAACGTCTGTGGGGCTGAATTGATCTGTGTCATGTTGGGCTTTGATTGCGGGGCTATGCTTGTCACATCCCGCCAGGGGTTTGATCAAAGGATACACCCATGAGACAAGTTTTTGACGTTGAAGGCATGAGCTGCAACCACTGCGCCAAAGCGGTCACCAAGGCCCTGCAAAAACTCGATCCACAAGCCCAGGTTCAGGTGGATTTGCCGGCCAAAAAAGTGCTTGTTGAATCCGCTCAAGCGCGTCAAGCGCTGGCCAAAGCCATTGCCGACGAAGGCTATGCCGTTGCGGCTTGAATATTGATTTCCAAGGAGCTCACCATGACCCAAAACATCGGCAACATTGAACGCATCTTGCGCATCGTGGCAGGACTTGTCCTGATCGCATTGGCCGCCTCAGGCACGGTTGGCGTGTGGGCTTGGGTGGGCGTGGTGCCCTTGGCCACGGGCCTGACCGGCTGGTGCCCGCCTTACAGCTTGTTGGGTTTCAATACCTGCAAAAACAAAAATCTGCCGCAGTAAAAACAGCACATCCGCATACCCTTGTGGTCTGCGGCATGATGGCGGTATGAACCTGCCAAGCTCCTCTTTTGTGGTGCACCAAGCGCGCCATGTTGAAACCCTGGTCACCGGCCGCCCCACACGCGACGGTGCGGGGGTGCGTCTCACGCGTGTGCTCACGGGGGATTTGCAGCAACGGCTCGATCCATTTTTGATGCTCGACCAGTTCGGCAGCGACGATCCCAAAGACTACGGCGCGGGTTTTCCTGACCACCCGCACCGGGGCTTTGAAACCGTGACTTACATGATCGCGGGTCGCATGCGCCACCAAGACAGCACGGGTGGCGAGGGTTTGCTGCAAAACGGCGGCGTGCAATGGATGACCGCCGGGCGCGGTCTGGTCCACAGCGAAATGCCCGAGCAAGAAGAAGGCCGCATGGAAGGCTTTCAACTCTGGCTGAATCTGCCCGCGCACCAAAAAATGTGCCCCCCTGGCTATCGCGACATTCAAAGCGCTGACATTCCAGAGTTTCACACCCCTGAAGGCGTGCTGGTGCGGGTGATTGCAGGCCAAAGCCACGGTGTGCTCGGGGCCGTGGCGCGGCCAGCCAGCGCCTACCCGACCGACCCGCTGTACCTGGATCTGCATTTTTCTGCTGACCTCACTTTCTGCCAGCCCTTGCTCGCCTCACACAATGCCTTTGTCTATGTTTACCGTGGCGCAGTGCAATTGCAAGGGGCCCAAGGCCAAACACACGATGTGGGTCTGCACCGCATGGGCATTTTGAGCAACACCGGCGACGGGGTGGTTTTGCGCGGCAGCGCGGGCACCCGTGCCTTGCTGATTGCCGGTCAGCCCCTGCATGAGCCGATTGCCCAATACGGCCCGTTCGTGATGAACACCCGAAACGAATTGATGCAGGCCGTTGAAGACTTTCAAGCTGGGCGATTCGGGCGCTGACCTTTTTTGGCGGCACTGCAAGTCAGTGCCACACGTTTTCACACAGCTTTACACCCACGGTGCGCTTGTGCACAGGGCCTTTACAGTGCCACTGCACAATTTCCCTCAACCCTGAAGCCTTTCGCTTCAGGCCATTTTGAAAGGGACTGTGATGACACATTCAAAACGCATTTTGCTCGCCGCGGGGTTGCTGACCGCCTTGACCGCCAGTGCTTGGGCGCAAACGGCCACGACCCCACAAGGGCAAGCCCCAGCTGGCATGCAGCACATGCATGAACACTTTCAGCATCACCGCATGGCACGCCATGCCCAGCATTTGACGGCGCTCAAAACCCAACTGAAATTGGACACCAGCCAAGAGGCCGCCTGGGCCACATTTGCTCAGGCCATGCAAGCGCCCGGCGCAAAACCCCAACAGCCCGACCGCACCGCCTTGGCCAAGCTCAGCACACCCGAGCGGCTGGACCAAATGCAAGCCTTCAAAGTCCAACGTGATGCACAGATGCAAATGCGCATGGACGCCACCAAAACCTTTTATGCCAGTCTGAACCCAGCGCAACAAAAAGATTTTGACAAGGAAACAGCTCGCTTCATGACCGAAGCCATGGGCCCGGGCATGCCCCTCAAACATCCGATGATGCAGCACTGAGCAGCAACCGCCCCAAGGCGAACCTTGTGGACTTTTCTGGTTTTTTCACAGGGCCTTCAATTTGGCATTGAAGGCCGTTTTTATTTTTGACTTGTGTCAAGGTGGCAGGTGTCGGTCATCACTATGCTTGCGGCATGCCATCCACACCTCCCATCTCCAAAAGCACTCCAGCGGTTTTTTTGCCCAAAATCCGCGACATTGCGCCTGACCAACCCTTGCATTGGCTGGTGCTGGGCTGGAAAGACCTGGCTCGCTCACCTTGGTTGAGCACCGGCCACGGCTTTTTGCTGGCCCTTGGCGGCGCATTGCTGACTTGGCTGGCACACGACCGATTTTGGTTGTTGGCCAGTTCTATTTCTGGTTTTTTGGTCATTGCCCCTGTGCTGGCCACCAGTTTGTACGCCATGAGCCGCGCCCTGGAGCGGGGCGAACCGGTCAATCTGCGGCTGTTGTTCAACACCTGGACCCAGTGGCAACTGCGTTTGCGCCTGCAACCGGACAGTTATTGGAGTTTGATCCGTTTTGGCCTGCTGCTGGCGGTGGCCGCCACCGGTTGGGTCATGACTTCTTCGGCCTTGATCACTTTGCTGGCGCCAGTGCCGATCCAAGCACCGATCGATTTTGTGCGCCATGTGGTGCTGAACACCGACAACTACCTGTTTGAGCTGTGGCTGGCTTTGGGCGGCTTGATGGCGGCGCCTTTGTTTGCGTCCAGTGTGATCTCGCTGCCCATGCTGCTGGACCGCCGTGTCAGCGTGCTTCAAGCCGTGCTCACCAGTTGGAAGGCGGTCATGACGCATCCACTGCCCATGGCGTTTTGGAGCCTGCTGATCATGGGGTTCACGCTTTTGGGCATTTTTTCGCTGTTCTTGGGGCTGATTTTTGTGATTCCCATGCTCGGGCATGCCAGTTGGCACGCCTACCGCGACCTGGTGGATGTGTCGGGCTTGCCTGAACGCCTGGGCTCTGAGGAAAGCTCAGCATGATGGGTTTCACCGAAGAGCAATTCGCCTGGTTTGGCCTGACCATCGGCGTGGGGGCTTTCATGCTCTACATGCTGTTCATTGTGGGTCAATTGGCCTGGGAATCCAAAGCCGGAAAGTTTGGAACTTTTGTCATTTTTTTGGGTTTATCCTTTGGCATGGTCGGCTTCATCGCCAAGGCCATCATCCAATGGGCGATCCAAAATTAAGCGCTTGAACAAGGCTGTGGATAAGAAAAGAGCAAGCCATGACTTATCCACAAACCCAGCGGTTTGGTGAAAGTTGTTCATGCACCGGGAACAGTTGCGAAGCAGGCAGGTCCACAGCTCTCAATGAGCGCTAAGTGCTTGACGATAAAGACAAAAAACCTCTTGTCCACAGCGCACCTCGGCCCTTATCTACTACTGCTATTTAAAGATATAAAAACATAAGAAGACAGCCAAGAACAACTGCACTGTTAAGATTTCACCCATTTCCGTACTCATCGGCCCCATGTCGCTCGCCTCAGCCGTTCCTTTTTCCCATTGCTATGACATCAAAAGTGCTGATTTGCCACTTTTGTCGTTATTGCTGCACACCACCGACGTTCAGGCCTTGGCCAGGGCTTTGCAATCGCAATTGGCCGAAAGCCCAGGTTTTTTTGACCAAGACCCTGTGGTGATCGATGTCAGTGCTTTGCAATTGGATGAAAGCTGTCCTGTCATGGACTTTGCAGGCCTGATGGCTGTGCTGAAAAGCCAAGGCTTGGTTCCTTTGGCCATCAAAGGGGCCGAAGGGGCTCAAAAAGACGCTGCATTGGCTTGTGGGCTCATCGAAGGTTCTGACCTGAGGGTCCGCAGGGCTTTGCCCCAACAGACCGCTTTAAACCAGCCACAAGCCTGCGAAGAGTCGGCGGCGGTGGCTCCCCCCCCGCCTGCGCTTGTCAGCACGCTGGTGATCGATAAACCGCTTCGTTCAGGTCAGCAGGTGTACGCCAAGGGCGGCGATTTGATCGTGCTGGCCATGGTCAATGCCGGGGCTGAGGTGATTGCCGATGGCAACATCCATATTTATGCGCCTTTGCGAGGCAAAGCCATTGCGGGTGCACGGGGCAACGTCAAGGCCCGTATTTTTGCCCAGGCCATGGAGCCTGAGTTGGTGTCGATTGCTGGCGTTTACCGCACCACCGACAAAGCCCTGGGCCCAGAGGTTCACGGTCGCGCCGCCCAAGTCTCGTTACAGTCCGGTCCAGACGGTGACAAATTGCTGATTCAGGCACTGGTGCCTTGATCCTTCGTTTGATTTTTATCTCCTTCCAGAAAGTAAACCCATGGCAAAAATCGTTGTAGTGACGTCCGGCAAAGGTGGTGTGGGTAAAACCACCACCAGCGCCAGTTTTGCGACCGGTCTGGCCCTCAAAGGCTTCAAGACCGCTGTGATCGACTTTGACGTCGGCCTGCGCAACTTGGACTTGATCATGGGCTGTGAGCGCCGTGTGGTGTATGACTTCATCAATGTGATTCAGGGTGAAGCCAATTTGAACCAGGCCTTGATCAAAGACAAACAGTGTGAAAACCTGTTCGTGCTGGCCGCGTCTCAAACCCGTGACAAAGACGCGTTGAGCCAAGAAGGCGTTGAAAAAGTGTTGAAAGACCTGGGAGACATGGGTTTTGACTACATCGTTTGTGACTCACCAGCGGGCATCGAAACTGGGGCATTGATGGCCATGCACTTTGCAGACGAAGCGCTGGTGGTGACCAATCCGGAGGTTTCTTCTGTGCGCGATTCCGACCGCATTTTGGGCATGCTCAGCAGCAAGACCAAGCGCGCCATTGAGGGCTTGGAGCCGATCAAAGAGCATTTGCTCATCACCCGCTACAACCCCAACCGCGTGGAAGATGGCCAGATGCTGTCGTTGCAGGACATTCAAGACATCTTGCGCATCAAGCTGATGGGTGTGATTCCAGAAAGCGAGAACGTGCTGCAGGCCTCCAACCAAGGCACTCCAGCCATCAACATGTCCGAGACGGATGTGGCTGAAGCCTACAAAGACGTGATTGACCGCTTTTTGGGTGAAGACAAGCCCATGCGCTTCACCGAAGCGGTCAAGCCAGGTTTCTTCCAGCGCTTGTTTGGAGGGAAATGAGCATGTCCTTCCTGTCTTTCCTGCTGGGTGAGAAGAAAAAGACGGCCAGCGTGGCCAAAGAGCGTTTGCAAATCATCTTGGCCCACGAGCGCAGCGGTCGCAATGCCGCTGAGCCCGATTACCTGCCTGATTTGCAGCGCGAGTTGGTGGCGGTGATCAGCAAGTACATCAAGATCAATCCAGATGACATCAAGGTCAATCTGGAACGCCAAGACAACCTCGAAGTCTTGGAAGTCAAGATCGAACTGCCTGAGGCGCACTGAACACCCCATAACGCTTGGCGGGACTCAGGTGGACTTGCGCAGCAAGTCCACCCGACATAAGCCTGTGTTTGATCCGCCCTTGCGGGGCTTAAGCTTTTGAGCCGAGCGGTGAAGGCTTGAGCAAAGCTTGCCACTGCAATCGAGCAGCTTGCACGTTGCGCGCTTTCACATGGCCAAAACCTTTGATGGTTTCGGGCACCTTGGCCACTTCAACTGCGTGTGCGTGTGTTTGTGCGCTCAGTGAGATCATGACGCGCTCCAATTGGTCCAGGTATTCGCCAATCAAGGCGCGCTCGGTGCGGCGCTCTTCGGTGTAACCAAACACGTCCAGCGCGGTCCCGCGCAAGCCCTTGAGCCGAGTGAGCAGCTTGAACGCCAGCTGCGTGCCCGGGCCCATTTTTTGTTTGACCAATTGACCTTTGTCATTGCGCTTGGCCCACAGCGGGGGTGCCAGGTGGTAGTGGACGGTGAAGTCACCCTCAAACTGTGCCTGAATGCGTTCGTGAAAGCCCGTTTGCGTGTGCAGTCGCGCCACCTCGTACTCGTCTTTGTAGGCCATGAGTTTGTAGAGCTGACGGGCCACGGTTTCGCTCAGCAATGTTTTGCCCAAAGGGGCTTCTGCCTGGCGCACGCGCTCAACCCATTGGC
>JAHECM010000059.1:0-6964 GCA_024641725.1 Limnohabitans sp.
CGGCGGGGCGTTGCAGCGTGGCTTCGTGCAGGGCGGAGTCCACGATCTGGTTCCAGTCGGCTTGCAGGCTGGCCATGTCGATGCCGCTGCCTTGGGCCAGGGCCGCACGCTCTTGCGGGCTTTCGCTCCAAAACTCTTGGCAGTAAGGCAACAACTGGTCGAGCGCGGCTTGTGCACGGGCATGCGACTCGTCGCTGCCGTCGCCCAAGCGCACCAGCCAGTCGCGCGAGTGGCGCAGGTGGTAGCGCACTTCTTTGAGCGATTTGGCGGCAATGGCGGCCAGTTGCGCATCTTGGGAGGCTTGCAGCTGGTCCCACACCAGCACCATCAGGCTGTTGTACAAAAAGTTGCGCACGATGGTGGTGGCAAAGTCGCGGTCACCCGCCGAGGTGGCAGCCATCAGGGGCATGTGGGGCAACTCGCACAGGGTGTAGTTGCGAAAGTCGGGCACGTCGCGAAAGTAGGCCAGCGTGTCCTCGGTGGCGCCGCCGCCCATTTGCGCGGCAGCGTGTTGGTAGAGCATGCGCGCTTGGCCGATCAGGTCCAGGCTGTTGTTGGACAAGGCGATGTCTTCTTCGAGGATGGGGCCGTGGCCGCACCATTCGGCATTGCGCTGGCCAAGGACCAGCGCGTTGTCTGCGAGTTGCAGCAAGTAGTCAACAGGGGCGTTCATGGCGGTGCTCACATGTGGCCGACTTCGTCGGGAATGACGTAGAAGGTCGGGTGGCGGTACACCTTGTCGCTGGCGGGATCGAAGAATTCACCCTTGTCGTTGGGCTCGCTGGCCGAGATGGTGTTGGAGGGCACGACCCAGATGCTCACGCCTTCTTGGCGGCGGGTGTACACGTCGCGCGCCATTTGCAGGGCGTGCTGCGAGTCAGAGGCGTGCAGGCTGCCGCAGTGTTTGTGCTCCAGGCCTTGCTTGGAGCGCACAAAAACTTCCCACAGGGGCCATTCTTTCAGGGCAGCGGTGTTGGTGGGCGTGGTCATGCGGCTTCCTTCATTTGACGGGCTTGTTGTTTGCGGCTGTGGGCGAGGGCGGCTTCGCGCACCCATGCGCCGTCGTTCCAGGCTTTGACGCGGGCACCCAGGCGTTCTTTGTTGCAGGGGCCGTTGCCGTTGACCGTCGCCCAAAATTCGTCCCAGTCGATCTGGCCGTAGTCGTGCGCTTGGCGCGCTTCGTTCCACTTCAGGTCCGGGTCGGGCAAGGTCACGCCCAGCACCTTGGCTTGGGGCACGGTGGCGTCCACAAACTTCTGGCGCAGGTCGTCGTTGCTGATGCGCTTGATGCCCCAGCGCATGCCTTGGGCGCTGTTGGGGCTGTCGGCGTCGGGTGGGCCAAACATGGCCAGGCACTTCCACCACCAGCGGTTGACCGCGTCTTGCACCATGGCCTTTTGTTCGGCGGTGCCTTGCATCATGACCAGTAAGGCTTCGTAGCCCTGGCGTTGGTGGAAAGACTCTTCTTTGCACACGCGCACCATGGCGCGGGCATAAGGGCCGTAAGAGCAGCGGCACAGCGGGATCTGGTTCATGATGGCCGCGCCATCGACCAACCAACCGACCACGCCCACGTCCGCCCAGTTGAGGGTGGGGTAGTTGAAGATGGAGCTGTATTTGGCTTTGCCGGTGTGCAGCGCGTTGAGCATCTGGTCACGGCTGGTGCCCAGCGTCTCTGCGGCGCTGTACAAGTACAGACCGTGGCCGCCTTCGTCCTGCACTTTGGCGATCAAGATGGCTTTGCGCTTGAGGCTGGGGGCGCGGCTGATCCAGTTGCCCTCGGGCAGCATGCCGACGATTTCGCTGTGCGCGTGTTGGCTGATTTGGCGCACCAGCGTTTTGCGGTAGGCGTCGGGCATCCACTCCCGGGGCTCGACGCGGCCGTCGGCGTCGATGCGCGCGTCAAATTGCGCTTGCAGCGCTTGCTCGCTTGCGCTGGCTGGCGTGGGCACCGCTTTGAGGCCTGCCGACTTGTCGTCTTGGTCTGAGACGCTGAAGGATTGGGTGTACATGGGCTTCTCCTGCACCCGTTTGGGGTGCTTGAGCAGCGAGTATATCCATTAACCGACCGATCGGTCGGTTAATTTAAAATCCCCCAGGTCAGGAGTTTCCCTGAGCCTGTTGGGGGGGCAGGCATGTGCACTGTCAGTTGGAGCCTTCGACCTTCCATTCTTTGCCGTTGCCGCGAGCCAGAGCCGGGCCGACCAGGTCGAGGGCTTTTTTGAGCTGCTCTTTGAGGGTGAAGGGCGGGTTGATGACAAACATGCCACTGGCAGACAAGCCGCCGATGTCGGTGGGGCCTCGGCCAATGGACAAGGTGGCGTTGAGCCAGGGTTTTTGGGCTTGGTTGGCCAGTGTGCGCAGGCGGCGGGGCAGCTCGTGGGCTTCGGGGCGGGGGATGATCGGATACCACACGAGGTAAGTGCCCGTCGAGAAGCGCTTGAGGTACTCCTGGATGACGTTGGCCACTTTGACGTAGTCGGATTTGATTTCGTAGCTGGGGTCGATCAGCACCATGGCGCGTTTGGAGCCGGTGGCCGAGGCGGGCGGGGGGAGTTGCTTTTTGAGGGCTTCAAAGCCGTCTTCGCGGCTGACGGTGATGGTGCGGCCCGCGTCCAGCTGGGCAATGTTGGAGGCCAGCGACTTGCTGTCGGTGGGGTGCAGCTCGAACAAGCGCAGGCGGTCGCGTGACTCGTGGCGCATCAGGCGGTGCATCAGAAAAGGCGAGCCGGGGTAAACCTTGGCCACGCCGCTGGGGTTGAAGCTGGCGATTTGGTCGAGGTAGTCCTGCACGGCGTCGGGGACGGAGGGCGCTTGTCCAATGGCTTCAAGCAGCTTGAACAGGCCGTCTTGCGCCTCGGCGCCTTTTTGGGAATAGTCGCCATCGAGCCGGTACAAGCCCGCGCCTGAATGGGTGTCGATCAAAGTGATGCCAGCCTCTTTTTGCATGAGGTGGCGCAGGGTGGCGAGCAGCGTGATGTGCTTGAGCACATCGGCATGGTTGCCCGCGTGAAAGGCGTGTCGGTAACTGAACATGGCGTTGATGGTAACCAATAACGTCTGCAGGTCCCTGATTTTTCGTATAATGGCAGGCTTCGCAGCGATTCAGTGGTCCCGCGGCGAAGACGCTTGGCCCCTCAAAAGGCTGGCAAATTCCCACCTAAGAGGCTCCCAGCAGAGGAGCACCGACCGTGGAAAAGGACCCAACAAACCTTCTTTTCAAAGAGAAAACTCATGACAACAACTTTCAGCGCCAAACCCGCTGAGGTCGTGCACGAGTGGTTTGTGATTGACGCGACCAACAAGGTCCTCGGACGAGTAGCCAGCGAAGTTGCTCTCCGTTTGCGCGGCAAACACAAGGCCATTTACACGCCTCACGTCGACACCGGTGACTTCATCGTCATCATCAATGCTGCCCAGCTCAAAGTGACTGGCACCAAGACGCTCGACAAAATGTACTACCGTCACTCGGGCTTCCCCGGCGGTATCACTGCAACCAACTTCCGCGACATGCAAGCCAAGCACCCTGGCCGCGCACTCGAGAAGGCTGTCAAGGGCATGTTGCCCAAGGGCCCACTCGGTTACGCCATGATCAAGAAACTCAAGGTGTATGGTGGCGCTGAGCACCCACACACCGCCCAACAGCCTAAAGTGCTGGACATCTAAGGAGCCTTGAGATGATTGGTGAATGGAACAATGGCACAGGCCGTCGCAAATCCAGCGTCGCCCGCGTGTTTCTGAAAAAAGGCACTGGCAAGATCACGGTCAACGGCAAGGACATCCAAGCCTACTTTGGCCGCGAGACTTCGATCATGATCGCCAAGCAACCCCTCATGTTGACCAACCATGCCGAAACTTTCGACATCATGATCAACGTGCACGGCGGTGGCGAATCCGGTCAAGCCGGTGCAGCACGCCACGGCATCACCCGCGCCTTGATTGACTACGACGCAACGCTCAAGCCTGTGCTGAGCCAAGCTGGTTTCGTCACTCGCGACGCCCGTGAAGTTGAACGTAAAAAGGTCGGCTTGCACTCTGCTCGTCGCCGCAAGCAATTCTCGAAGCGTTAATCCGCTTTCTTGCATTGCCAAAAGCCGCAACGGTTCGCTGTTGCGGCTTTTTTCATGGATGCTGGTATTTTGTCAGAGGCTGCCAAAGGCCCCACCGGCCGTGCCAGTACTGCCTTGAGTGGCCCAGAATTCCCGAGCAAACCGCTATACTATTTGCCATTGACCCGGAGAATTCACCATGAGCGCAGTAGCCGAAAACATCCAAACCGACATGCCCGCACCGATTGTCTTCACCGACAGCGCGGCCGCCAAGGTGGCCGACCTGATCGCCGAAGAAGGCAATCCTGACCTGAAGCTGCGCGTGTTTGTGCAAGGCGGTGGTTGCTCGGGCTTTCAGTACGGTTTCACGTTCGACGAAATCACCAACGAAGACGACACCACCATGAGCAAGAACGGTGTGTCTTTGCTGATCGACGCCATGAGCTACCAGTACCTGATCGGTGCCGAGATCGACTACAAAGAAGACCTGCAGGGCGCGCAGTTTGTCATCAAAAACCCCAACGCCACCAGCACCTGCGGTTGCGGTTCTTCTTTCTCGACCTGACCCGAAGTCGCTGGCGAGGCGGGCTCGCTGAAAATCAACGGGGGTAAATGGCCCCCAACACACGGGCGCCTTGGGCGCCCGTGACGCTTGGCAAGCTGGCGGTTTCACGCCGCACGGCCTTGAAGGCCAACCACGCAAAAGCCGCCGCCTCCACCTGCAAGGGCGGCAGTCCGTGCTGATCGCTGCTGGCCACATGCAGGCCGGGCAAGCCTTGGCGCAAAAGCCCCATCAAATGGCTGTTCAGTGCGCCGCCACCACACACAATCAGCGACTGCGCATCGGGGGCATGCTGGAGCACGTCTTGCACGCAAGAACGCGCGGTGAAGGCGGTCAAGGTCGCTTGCACATCGGCGGGTTGGGCCGTGGGCCAAGCGTGCAGGTGCTCTTGTAGCCAAGCCGGGTTGAAGAGGTCGCGCCCCGTGCTTTTAGGGGGGGCTTTGTCCAGATAGGTTTCGCGCAGCAAGCTCGCCAGGAGTTCGGGCATGGCGTGGCCAGATGCCGCCCAAGCGCCATCTCGGTCAAAGGCTTCGCCCGTGTGCGTCAGGCACCAGTGGTCCATCAGGGCGTTGCCCGGCCCGCAGTCCCAACCCGTGACGTGCCCGCCGGGCCGCAGCACGCTCAGGTTGGAGATGCCGCCAATGTTCAGCACGCTCACGCAAGCCTCGCTTTGGCCAAAAATGCCTTGGTGAAAGGCCGGCACCAGTGGGGCACCTTGTCCGCCTGCGGCCAGGTCGCGCGTGCGGAATTCGGCCACCACATCAATGCCTGTCAACTCGGCCAGCAAAGCCGGGTTGTTGAGCTGCAGGGTGTAACCCACAGCCGCTTGTGTGGGGGAACCGTCAAATTCGAGCGGGCGGTGGCGCACGGTTTGGCCATGCGCACCAATGGCCGTGATGGCCTGAGCCGTCCGGCCAGTTTGCTGCAACAGGGTGCGCACCACCTGCGCGTAGCTTCGGGCGATGCCATTGCCTGCCAAGGCGGCTCGGTGCAGTTCGTCGGGGCCGCTTTGGTTGAGCTGGAGCAGGGTGCTTTTGAATTCGCTGGCAAAAGGCTCAAAAGCATGCGCGAGGACCTGCATGCGTCCGTCTGCCTTGAGCTCGGCCAAAACGCCGTCGACCCCGTCGAGCGAGGTTCCGGACATGAGGCCGATGAACAAGAAGGGCGTGGGCATGGTCGATTCAGGGGGTCATCAAAAAGGGGCTCCACGGAGCCCCTGATTGGGTCAATTGCAAAGAGTCAAGCACTTAGTCCATCGCACTTGGTCAGTGGCAACGGGCTCATTGTGCCGAGGTGTCGCGCATTTGGGCGGCAGCCACCAGCTGAGCGCGGGCGCTCAATGCGTTTTGGGCAAAGGCGTTGCGCGCTCCGGCCGAGATGGGGGCGCTTTGCGCCTGCTGGATGATGGTTTGGGGGTCCACATGCACGCCATTGACGCGGAACTCAAAATGCAGATGAGGCCCAGTGGACCAGCCCGTGGTGCCTACGGCCCCCACCACCTGCCCTTGGGTGATGGCTTGGCCCACGCGCACGCCAATGCGGCTCAAGTGGGCGTAGACGGTGCTGTGTTTGTTGCCGTGGCGCACGATGACCACGTTGCCAAATCCACCTTGAACACCGGCGAACTCGACCACGCCGTCGCCCACGGCGTGCGCGGGTGTGCCGCTTGGCGCAGCGTAGTCCACCCCACGGTGGGCTTGCAGGGTTTGAAAAATGGGGTGCAGCCGCATGCTGAAGCCGCTGGTTTTGCGTGAGTAAGGCACGGGCGAGGCCAAGTAGGCGCGCTTCAGGCTCTTGCCATCGAAGGCGTAGTAGCTGCCCTTCTGGCCAGGCTCTTGGAACCAAACGGCCTCGTAGGTCTTGTCGCCGTTGTTGAACTCGGCGCTCAGCACCTTGCCAGCACGCAGGGGTTCGCCATCGGCTTCGAGCACTTCATAGACCACCGCAAAGCGCGCCCCTTTGCGCAAGGTGCGGTGAAAGTCGATTTGGCTGGAAAAAATATCGGCCAATTGGTTGACCACGTTGTCGGGCAGTCGGGCTTCATCGCTTGCCGCATACAGCGAGCTGGACACGGTGCCGCCAGACATGCGGATGCTGGCGCTCATGGGCACGGTTTCGAGTCGGGCAGACAAGCCTTGTGGCGAGCGGCTGAGTGCAAAGCGCTGGAACTGTGCATCGGATTCGTTGCGCAGCCAGCGAACGGTCATTTGGATCACTTGCTGGCGCTCGTTGGCCTCCACCGTGACCGAGCGGCCCGCGCGGGCCAGGGCTTCGCGGGCGGCGGTGTTTTGGCGCAAGAAGCGGGCAGCCTCGGGGTCGGACAAGCCCAAGCGGCGCAGCAGGCTCTCAGGGG
>JAHECM010000059.1:7064-9433 GCA_024641725.1 Limnohabitans sp.
ACTTGCCAAAGCGTTCGATTCTACCGTGATCGAACGCACTGAACTCAGAAAAAACCCTTATGAATCAAGCGCTTGTTACAAAGTACCCGGTCACGGACAAGACCCGTGAAGCCCTTGCGGTCACGCTGCGCGGCTGTGAGGAGCTCATTCCTGAGGCCGACTGGCTGCAAAAACTGGCCAAATCCGAAGCCACAGGCGTGCCCCTGCGCATCAAATTAGGCCTGGACCCCACCGCGCCCGACATCCACATCGGTCACACCGTGGTGCTCAACAAAATGCGCCAACTGCAAGACCTTGGCCACCAAGTCATCTTTTTGATTGGCGACTTCACCAGCCTGATTGGCGACCCATCCGGGCGCAACAGCACCCGCCCGCCGCTCACGCCCGAGCAGATCAAGCTCAACGCCGAAACCTATTACAAGCAAGCCAGTTTGGTGCTGGACCCGGCCAAAACCGAGATCCGCTACAACAGCGAGTGGTCGCTGCCGCTGGGCTCGATGGGCATGATCCAACTGGCCGCCAAATACACCGTGGCCCGCATGATGGAGCGCAACGACTTCCACGACCGCTTCAAAGCGGGCACGCCCATCAGCGTGCACGAGTTTCTGTACCCCCTGATGCAGGGTTACGACTCGGTCGCGCTCAAGAGCGACCTGGAGCTGGGCGGCACCGACCAGAAGTTCAACTTGCTCATGGGCCGTCACCTGCAGGCCGAATACGGCCAAGAGCAGCAGTGCATCTTGACCATGCCGCTGCTCGAAGGGTTGGACGGTGTGGACAAAATGTCCAAGTCCAAAAACAACTACATCGGCATTGCCGAAGCGCCCAACACCATGTTTGCCAAGGTCTTGAGCATCTCGGACACCCTGATGTGGCGCTGGTACACCCTGCTGTCGTTCAAGTCGATGGCCGAGATCGAGGCCCTGAAAAAAGAAGTTGAAGGCGGGCGCAACCCCAAAGACGCCAAAGTCATGCTGGCCAAAGAAATCACGGCGCGCTTTCACAGCGCTGCAGCGGCCGATGCCGCCGAGCAAGACTTCACCAACCGCAGCAAAGGCGGTGTGCCAGATGAGATCCCCGAGGTGACGCTGTCGGGTGCTCCGCTGGGCATCAATGCCTTGCTCAAGGCGGCGGGCCTGGCCCCGTCCACCACAGAGGCCGGTCGCCTGGTGGAGGGTGGCGGCGTGCGCATTGACTCCAGCGTCGTGAGCGACAAAGGCCTCAAGCTGCAAGCGGGCAGCTACGTCGTGCAGGTCGGCAAACGCAAGTTTGCCAAAGTCACTTTGGCCTGATTTGGCGGCTCAGGCATTCCTGTTGCGGACGTCGCGCCCTCGTGGTGATGGGCTGAGCCACCCTGTGGCTCAGTGCGGCGTCGCATCTGTCGCAGCTGTCCCAAGGAGCCGACCGTGCTGAATGGCAACCCCCAATTGTGGATGACCCCGAAACGCCTGCTGGGCGTATCGGTCCTGGTGGCTTTGATCACCATCGGCCTCAAAACACTGGCTTGGTGGCTGACCGACTCGGTCGGTTTGCTGTCCGACGCCATGGAGTCGCTGGTCAACCTGGCCAGCGCGGTGTTTGGCTTGGTGATGGTCACGGTGGCCGAGCAACCCCCGGACGAAGACCATCCCTACGGCCACCACAAGGCCGAATATTTCTCCTCGGGCTTTGAAGGCATCTTGATCATCGTGGCCGCCTTGGCCATCGTTTGGGCGGCGGGTCACCGGGTGTTTGACCCGCAGCCGCTGGAGCAAGTGGGCTGGGGCCTGGCGCTGTCGGTGGGCAGTTCGGCGCTCAACGGGCTGTTGGCTTGGGTCATGTTTGGTGCAGCCAAAGCCCACCGATCGCTGGCGCTGGAGGCCGACGCCCGGCACTTGGTGACCGACGTTTGGACCTCGGTTGGCGTGGTGATTGGCATTGCACTGGTCAGCGTCACGGGCTGGTTGTGGCTGGACGCGGTGGTGGCCATCGGTGTGGCGCTCAACATTCTGAAGGAAGGCGCACACCTGGTGTGGCAGTCCTCGCAGGGGTTGATGGACGAAGCGGTGGAGGCCGATGTGCAGCAAGACATTCAGCAGGTGCTGGCGCGTTTTGTGTACACACTCGAGGGCCGAGAAGTCATCCGTTTTGACCATGTGGCCACACGCAAGGCCGGGCAGCGGCGCTATGTGGACATGCACATGCACATGCCCTCCGACTGGTCGCTGGGGCAAGCGGCGCAATTGCGCGGTCAGGTGGAGCGCGCCTTGATGGCGGCGGTGCCGGGCTTGCGCGCCACCATCCAATTGCTGCCCCGAGACGTGGAAGCGCACTTCGACGACCCCAAGGACCCGGCATGATCGCTGTGTTGCAGCGCGTGAGCGAAGCCA
>JAHECM010000061.1 GCA_024641725.1 Limnohabitans sp.
CAAGTGCAGCGCCGCATAGCCAAACACCAGCAGGCCCAGCATGCGCCGAAAGCGGGCCAGCTCGGGCCAAGCCAAGGCCGTGCGCAGGGGCGTCACGGCCAGCACCACGCACAGGCTGCGCAGCGTCCAGTCACCCGTGGCTCGGATCAAAAATTCGGCCGGATTGGCCCCCAGGTCATCGCTGAAAGTGCGCCACACCAACACGGCCAGCGGCAGCAAACCCACCGCCAGCAAGGCCCACCAAGCCACCGGCCGGCGCAAGCAAGCCCTCATGAGCGCGCGCCCGCGATGGCCAGCCCGACGGGGCCGTGAAGCTGGGCAGCCATCAGAAGTTGCGCTTCAAGTCCATGCCCGCGTACAGCTGGCCGACTTGGGGCTCGTAGCCGTTGAACATGAGTGTTTTGCGTTTTTTAGCCAGCAAGCCGTCCTCGCCAATGCGCCGTTCGGTGGCCTGGCTCCAACGCGGGTGGTCCACCAGCGGGTTGACGTTGGAATAAAAACCGTACTCCTGCTGTGCGGCTTTGGTCCACGACGAGGTTGGCTGTTTGTCCACGAAGCGGATCTTGACCAAGCTCTTGGCACTCTTGAAGCCGTATTTCCAAGGCACCACCAGCCGAACCGGTGCGCCGTTTTGCTTGGGCATGACCTCGCCGTACATGCCAAAAGCCAGCAGCGTCAAGGGATGCATGGCTTCGTCCATGCGCAGGCCCTCCACATAGGGCCAGTCCAGCGAGCCGCCACGCACGCCGGGCATGGTTTTCTCGTCGGCAAGGCTGACGAACTCCACAAACTTGGCCCCGGGCTGGGGCTCGACCCGTTTGATGAGGTCGGCCAGCGAGTAGCCCACCCAAGGGATCACCATGGACCAGCCCTCCACGCAACGCAGGCGGTAAATGCGCTCTTCCATCGCGGCCCACTTCATCAGGTCTTCCAGTGCGTAGCGACCGGGCTTTTTGACCAAACCTTCGATCTCGACCGTCCAAGGCTGGGTTTTGAGGGTGTGGGCGTAGCGCGCCGGGTCGGCCTTGTCGGTGCCGAACTCGTAAAAGTTGTTGTAGCTGGTGGCGTCTTTGTAGGCGGTAGCCTTGTCCATGACCTGGGCGCCGGGCACATTGGAGGCGCTGCCCGACAAGGGCGCCAGCACGCCGGGGCGGGCCGTCTGGGCCCACGCCTGGCGCTGCGCCCACGTGGCCATGGCCAGGCCCGCCGAACCGGCCGCCAGTCCCTTGAGCCAATCACGCCGCCCCAAATAGGCGGACTGGGGGGTGATGTCGAGTGAAGTGGGGTGAATGTAACCGTTGTCGGGGGTGCGAATGAGCATGGAGCGCCTCTGGGTGGATCAAGCCAAAACAGGTCTTGGTTGATGAATTGTGTGCTTTATCCATTCGCCCTGCAGCGTCAACAAGTTACACCCCGGCCAGTCCAACTTTCACAAAGTGCCGTAGCTGTGCAGACCGCTCAAGAACATGTTCACGCCAATGAAGGCGAATGTCGTGACCGCCAGCCCCGCCAAGGCCCACCACGCGGCCACGGTGCCGCGCAGGCCTTTCATGAGGCGCATGTGCAGCCAGGCGGCGTAGTTGAGCCAGACGATCAGGGCCCAAGTTTCTTTGGGGTCCCAGCTCCAATAACCGCCCCAAGCCTCAGCGGCCCACAGCGCGCCCAGCACGGTGGCGATGGTGAAGAAGGCAAAGCCCACGGCAATGGACTTGTACATCACGTCGTCCAGCACCTCCAGCGGGGGCAGACGCTCGGCAATGCGCTTGCGGCCCAGCAAGATGCCCGCCACGATCAGGGCCGAAACAGCGGCGTAACCGACCCAGTAGCTGCCACCGGCTTCGGCGATGCCGCGCTGGCGAAAGGCGATGGGCACAAAGCACAGCGCCGCGCCCAGCAACCAAGTGGGTGTGAGCTTGTGCCAACGGGTCTCGGCCGCTTGCTGCTGCACCAGGTAGGCAAATGCCACCATGGCCGCCAGCGCGAAGGTGCCGTAGCCAATGAAGTTGGCCGGCACATGCAGCTTCATCCACCAGCTTTTGAGGGCGGGCACCAGGGGCTGAATGGCGTGCGCCTCGCGCACCAGGGTGTACCAGAGCAAAAAGCCCACGGCAGCACTGACCACCAACATGACAAACGCGCCCAGGGCACGGGTCTTGTACTGGGCTTCAAAGTACAGATAAAACACCGTGGTCAGCCAGCAAAACAGCACAAACACTTCGTACAAATTGCTGACCGGGATGTGGCCAATGTCAGCCCCGATCAGGTAGCTCTCAAACCAGCGCACCATGGTGCCCACCAGGGCCAGCGTCACACCCGCCCAGGCCATGCGCGAACCCAGCGCCTCAAAAGTGTCGCCCTGCCCCCGAATGAACATGCCCGCCCAGTAAAAAGCCGTGCTGATGAAAAACAGCATGCTCATCCACAAAATGGCCGACTGGCTGGACAAAAAATATTTGAGCCAAAACACCTGCTCGGCGCGCGCCAAGTCACCGTGGTAACTGTTCACCGCCAGCAAAGACAGCGCGGCCACACCCAGCATGAGGTGGCGCAAGGGCCGCCAAAACCAGCCCAGCCACACCGCGGCGGGCCAAGCCGCCACCAAGATGCCTTTTTCATAGACGTCCATCGCGCTTTGGTAATTGACCAGCGCAAACAACATGCCACCCAGCGCCAGCAGGGCAAAGCCCCAGTCGGCCAAGCTGCGCTGCGAAAAATACCCTGGGTTCAGGGTCACGGTCGTGTTCATCGGGAAGCCTTTGGTGAATCGTCGCGCCCCAACAAGCGGGCACTCAGTTGTTCAAATTCGCGGTCAGTGTCCATGGCCTTGCGGTTGGCCGACAGGGCCAACACGGCCTGTGAGCCCGCGTCCACGGGGGTCAACCACACCCACAAGCGCCGCTCGCGCACATAGAGCATGGCAAACACGCCCAATATCAGCAGTGCGCAGCCCAAATAGACCACGGTTTTTCCGGGGGCTCTGGCCACCTGAAAGACGCTGGCTTGCACCTGGGTGAAGTCTTTGAGCATCAGCGCCATGGGCGCGGTGTACAGCGGTGCGTCGCTCAGCGCCAGCACGGCTTGGCTCATGAAACCGGCTATCTTGTCTTGCGGCAGCGGCTGGATGCGGCTTTGCTCGCGGGCCACATGGTCCAACTCCACCAGCGAGCCGTTCAAGATGCGCACCAGCATCTCACCCGCACGGGGGCGCTCGCCCTCCGGCACATTGGCCTCCATGAAATCGGCCAATGCCTGCAAACCGGCCACCGCTTGGCCTTTGACCGACTCTTGCCCGGCAAACAAGCCCAAGGCCCGTTTGGCGGATTCGGCCAACTGCTGCGCCAGTTCGGGGCGTTTGGGATCGACCGCGTTGCGGGCATAGCGCTGCACCGCCCGCTCACGCAGCTCGGGCGACTGCAGGGCGGCGCGCAGGCGCAAAAAGCCGTCCATGCTGCTCGCCTCGTCGGCGGGCACGCGCATGTAGCGGTAGGCCTCGCCCGGGTTTTCGCGCATGCCCAGCAGGAACACTGGCTGGCCATCGCCCACGTCCACAGGGGCCATGTAGTTGTTGTATTCGCGGGCTTGGCCTGACGCGTCGCGCAGCTTGTAGCTCACGCTGGGGCCGACGTTGCGCAGCTCTTTTTCGGTGGACGTTTTGTGGCCCGCGCCCAAACGGCCTTCGATGGTTTGGCGCAGGTCCACGGCGCGCACGTCGGTGGCTGTTTCGCGGCCACGCCCGGCGTTGGCAAAGTTCTCGACGTTGATGACCCGCAGCCCCGTGAACTCCAGGCGCAACTTATCATTGCCATTACTCAGCTCGGTGCTGCCGCCAATCGTGCCCTCCACCTCAAACGGTTTGCTGGCCGCCGCCATGGGCACGGCCTGCAGCTTGACGCGGGAGCCGCCGTCGTCAAAGCTGGACTGGTAAATCTCGATGCCTTTGAAGTTGGCCGGGTGGTTGACCTCGACCCGGGCCTCTTGTTTTTCGCCGGTGGCCTTGTCGTGGATCACGATGTCACTGGCAAACAGCTTGGGCATGCCGGTCGAGTAGTACTCGACGATGAACTTTTTGAGCTCGATGGCAAAGGGCAAGTCCTGCAGCAAGATGCCGTCTGACTGGCTCAGGATGGCCGTGCTCGAGGCTGTGCCCTCGGCCACCATCAGATTGCCCCGAAAGGTCGGGTTGCGCTCTGACAGGCGGTGCTGCGCGGGCACATCGGCAATCAGGCCGCCGCCGTTGTACACGCTCTTGCCGCCCAAGCCCATTTGGGCGCGCACGATCAGGTCACCGTCCAGCAAGCCACCCAAACAAATCAACACAATGGCCGAGTGCGCAGCGATGTAACCCAGCTTGTTGGCCGCGCCCGCTTTGGCCGCCAGCATCCAGCCCTGGCCCTGCGGCGTGTCGCGCGACTGCAGTTTCACTTTCCAGCCGCCGGTGGCCAGCAGCTGGCCCAAGCGGTGTGCGGCGGCCTCGGGGGCGTCGCTCAATGGGCCTTCGGCCTTGTGGTGGAAGGCCTTGAGGCTTTGCTCGCGGATGTTTTCTTTGTAGGTCTTGAGCTCGCTCAGGATCTTGGGGGTGTTGCGGGCAATGCACAGGCTGGTGCTGGTGACCAAAAAAGCCAAGATCAGCAAAAACCACCAGGCGCTGTAAACCGAATACAGGCTCATGGCCCCGAACACCTCGGCCCAAAAAGGGCCGAACTGGTTGACGTAATTGGGCAGGGGCTCGTGCTGCTTGAGCACCGTGCCGATCACCGAGGCGATGCAAATGACGGTGAGCAGCGAGATCGCAAAGCGCATCGATGACAGCAAGTCCACCAGTGCGCGCCAGCGCTGCGGGCTGGGCTCTCGTTCAAGGCTGGGGTTGGAAGCGGTCATGGCGTGGGCGGGAATAGGGGAACGGGAAGCCCAGTCCCAAAAAAACAGAGGCCGGAAAACCGGCCTTCGTGGGGGCTTGCGATCAGCCCGGATTGTGCATCAGCCTGCGGGGCAGACGAACAACCTGACGGCACCAGGGGAGATCCCCCGGCGCAGCCGTCGTGCCATCAGCGCAGACCAGCGATGTAGTCGGCCACCGCTTTGATTTCGCGGTCGTTCATCTTGGCAGCGACACCGGCCATCTGGTTGCTGTTCTTGCGCACGCCGTCACGGAATGCGGTCAACTGAGCCGTGGTGTAGTCAGCGTGTTGGCCCGACAGGCGGGGGTACTGGGCTGGGATGCCTGCGCCATTGGGCGAGTGGCAACCGGCACAAGCGGCGATTTGGCGGTCGGCAATGCCACCGCGGTAGATGCGCTCGCCCATGGCCACGGTGTCTTTGTCTTTGGCAAAACCAGCCTTGGCGGGCTTGGAAGCCAACCAATAAGCGATGTTGCGCATGTCCTCGTCGCTCAGGGCGGCGACCATGCCGCTCATCACGGCGTTGGCACGTTTGCCAGACTTGAATTCCTGCAATTGCTTGACCAGGTATTCAGGGTGCTGTTGAGAGAGTTTGGGGTTGACCGGGGTGGTCGAGTTGCCGTCCGCAGCGTGGCAAGCCGCACACACGGCCGTGAAGCTGGCTTCGCCTTTGGCGAGGTCAGGCTTGGCGGACTTGGCAGCTGGGCCATTGGCCAGGGCGGAACCCGCAAGCAGGGCAACCATCAGAAAAGAGAAAATCGACTTCATGGGGATCATCCAGGAGTTGGCGCAAAACCCAAGGATTCTACAATGCCGTCAGCGTCAGTTTCCTGACGATCCAACCCGGCCCCATTGATGACCACCAGACCCCCCGCTGCACCCGCCCCTCAAACCGACGTCAAAAGCGTCACTCCCATGGGCTGGATGCACACCGCCAAGTTCTTGACCACGGCGGCCCAGTTGCACCATTTGCCTGCCTACGAGCTGCCTGAAATCGCTTTCGTGGGCCGCTCCAACGCTGGCAAATCCACCTGCATCAACACCCTGACACAGCAAAAACAGCTGGCCTTTGCCTCCAAAAAACCGGGCCGCACCCAGCACATCAACCTGTTTTCTTTGGGCAAACAGGGCATCACCGACGCCGTACTGGCCGACTTGCCCGGTTACGGCTACGCCGCTGTGGCCAAAATGGACAAGGCCCGCTGGCAGCAGGTCATGGCCAATTACCTGGTCAGCCGCCCCAATTTGCTGGGCATCGTCATGATGTGCGACCCCCGCCACGGCCTGACCGAGCTGGACGATGCTTTGCTCGAAATCATCCGACCCCGGGTCGAAGAGGGCTTGAAATTTTTGATCGTGCTGACCAAGGCCGACAAACTCACCCGCTCCGAACAGGCCAAAGCCTTGTCCATTGCCAAGCTGCAAGCCGGTGGCGGCGAGGTCAAACTGTTCTCGGCGCTCAAAAAACAAGGCGTGGACGAGGTGGCCCAGTTGCTGTGGGACTGGACACACACGACCCCCAAAGCGTCAGCGGTGCAAGACACGGCCAGCGCCTCGCTGGAAGACGAACCTCCGGCGCTGGACGAGTAAAGCAAGGCCCCCCATGATCGACACTTGGCAGCAAGCCCTCCCCCACGGCATCACCTTGAGCTGCCGTGCCAGCGGTCACAAGGGCCGCCCGGTGTTGATGTTCCTGCACGGTTTTCCTGAAGCCGCTTTTGTGTGGGACGACTTGCTCGAACACTTTGCCCGCCCCGAAAACGGCGGCTACCGCTGCATCGCCCCCAACTTGCGCGGCTACGAACACTCCAGCGCCCCGGACGATGTGCGCGCCTACCGGGCCAAATTTTTGGTGCAAGACGTGCTCGCCCTGATCGACGCCGAATGCGGCGCAGGCCCACTGGCCGCCCTGGTGGCGCACGACTGGGGGGGCGCTGTGGCCTGGAGTCTGGCCAACCAACACCCGACGCGCCTGCGCCAACTGGTCATCGTCAATTCGCCGCATCCCGGGCCTTTTTTGCACGCTTTGAAGCACGACCCGGCCCAACAAGCGGCCAGCGCGTACATGAACTTTTTGGTGCAGCCAGACGCCGCAGCGCAGCTGTCGCACAACAACTTTTCGAAGCTGTTGGGCTTTTTGCGCGGCCACTCAGAAGGGGATGTCGCTGCGCAGGGCGACACCGACTCTGCACTCTGGCTCACCGATGCGCTGGCCGAGCGCTACCGCACGGTGTGGCGGCAAAGCCTGCAAGGCGGGCTCAACTATTACCGGGCTTCGCCCCTGCGTCCGGCCACGGCGCAAGACGACAGCCTCCTGCAGATTGAACTGCCCGACGAGACCCTGCACATCCCCATGCCCACGCTGGTGCTGTGGGCGCAAGACGACCTGGCCCTGCTGCCCTGCCTCACCCAAGGGCTGGCGCAGCACATTCCAGATCTGCGGCTGGTGACGATAGAGGGTGCAACGCACTGGGTGGTGCACGAGCAACCCGCTCGCGTGATCGCCGAAATCTCGGCGTTCCTGCAGCCGCAGTAAACCCCAGCGTCAGTAAACGCCCGGCTCGCCCTCGGGCCGGGTCTTGAAGCGGCGGTGAACCCAGTGGTACTGCTCGGGCATGGTGCGGATGTAGCCTTCAAGCCACTGGTTCATGCGGCGCGTATCGGCCACCAGGTCTTCACTCGGAAATTGGTCCAAAGGCGCATGCGCCTCAATGCTGTAGCCCGTGGGCGTCATGCGCGTGACCACCGGCACCACGCGGGCCCCCGTCACACGGGCCATGCGAGGCAACGACGGCATGGTGGCCGTCTGCGGCACGCCCATGAAGGGCACAAAAATCGACTCTTCACGCCCAAAGTCCATGTCCGGCGACAGGTGCAGGGGCTCGCCCCGTTTGAGCCCGGCCAAAATTTGGCGCATGCCTTTGTGCCTGAAATACGGCTTCACATTGTTCGTGCGCTCGCGCCCTGAGCGCACCCATTGCTCCACCACGGGGCTGGACTGCGCCACAAAAATAAACGCCACCGGCTCGGGCATCTGCAGGGCCACCGCCATGCCGCCGGCGTCCAAACCCACAAAGTGCGGGGCAAAAATGACCAGCGGCCCCGGCGCCATCAGGGCCGGCATGTCGCCCGTCCAGTGCAAACGCGCACGCACCACAGCCAGCGGCGCATGCCACAGCCAAGCTCGGTCCAACACCGACTGGCCAAACGCCACGAAATGGCGGTACGCCAACACGCGGCGCTGCGCGGGGCTGAGTTCAGGAAAGCACAAACCCAAATTGACCCACACAATGTGCCGCCGCGCACGCGCGCCATGCCACAGCACCCAGCCCAGGCCATGCCCCAGCGCCCGCACCCAAGACAGCGGAAGCACCGCAAACAAACGCATCAACGCGATCAATACATGCGCCACAGGCCAGCCTTTTTCATTCGGAACGCGGTTGTTTGTAGCGGGCATAACCCCACAGGTACTGGCCGGGCTGACGGCGGATCACTTGCTCCATGGCTTGGTTGATCTGCACCACCGCCACGTCCAGATCGCCCGACAGTGCGTGCCCCAGTCCGCTGGTGTGCAGCCGGTACCCCCGACCCCAAGGCAAGCGCTCGCCCCAAATCACCACCACTCGGGCCCCGGTTTGCAAGGCCAATCGGGCCGCCAAGGTCATGGTGTAAGCCGGTTTGCCAAAAAATGGGGCCCACTGGCCCATGCCCTCAGGGGGCACCTGGTCAGGCAACAGGCCCACGGCACGCCCAGCACGCAAAGCCTTGATCATCTGGCGCACCCCCGCCAAATTGGTGGGCACAGCCTCCAGGCCCGGCCGATTGCGGGCCGTGGCCATGACATCGCCCAAATCTGCCCGGCGCGCAGGCCGGTACAGCACGGTGAGCGGTCCATGCTCGGCCGAAAATCGGGCCGCCAAAGCTTGCGCCGTGATCTCAAAACACCCGAGGTGCGGGGTCAAGAACAACACCCCTTGGCCACTGGCATACGCCTCCACAGCAGCCCGGTCATCGGCCCACTGCACTGGGGCGGGACGCCCAAACCACAAGCGCGGCAGCTCGCTCGACATGGCCCCGGCGTGCCCCACCGCAGCGGCCACGCGGCCCATGCCCCAACCGGCCTGCCGCGCATTGGCCACAAAGCGGCGCCGGTAGGTGGACGACAGCAACCAAGCCAGCCAGCCCGCAGCATGCCCCAACAGGTGCAAGAGCCACAAAGGCCAACGGCTGAAAAAACGGAACCAAAAAAGCATGGGGGGGATTTTGCCCTGAACTCCATTCAAACCGAGGTCAATGCGCGAGCAGCTCTTGAAACGGCCACAAATGCCCTTATCATTAGCACTCGATGGGGATGAGTGCTAACACCACCCCCACAAAGTCAATAGGTGTCAACGTTTGGCACTTTTGTTTTCCAACCCTTGTTTCAAATCCAGGAGATTCCATGAAACTGCGTCCTTTGGGCGATCGCGTGATCGTCAAGCGTATCGAAAGCGAAACCAAAACAGCCTCGGGCATCGTGATCCCCGACTCGGC
>JAHECM010000081.1 GCA_024641725.1 Limnohabitans sp.
TACCCCACGCTGCTGCCCAGTGAGCCTATTTTCTTGGGCGAGGCGGTCATCACGCCCACGCAGATCATGATTTTGGTGGTCACGGCCGTGTCGCTGGCTTTGCTGATGTGGCTGGTCAACGCCACCCGCCTTGGCCGCGCCATGCGCGCCACCGCCGAAAATCCCCGTGTGGCCGCCCTGATGGGCGTCAAGCCCGACATGGTGATCTCCGCCACCTTCATCATTGGCGCCATCTTGGCGGCCATTGCAGGCGTCATGTACGCGTCCAACTACGGCACAGCCCAGCACGCCATGGGCTTCACGCCCGGTCTCAAGGCGTTCACGGCGGCAGTGTTTGGTGGCATTGGCAATTTGTCCGGTGCCGTGGTCGGCGGCATTTTGCTGGGCCTGATCGAGTCGATCGGCTCAGGCTACATCGGCGACCTCACCGGCGGTGTGCTGGGCAGCCACTATGCCGACATCTTTGCGTTCATCGTGCTGATCATTGTGCTGACCCTGCGCCCCTCGGGCCTGATGGGTGAGCGTGTGGCCGATCGGGCTTGAGGAGTTGCATATGAAACTGAATAAAAACCTCCAATATGTGTTGCTGGGCGCCGCGCTGCTGGTGCTGCCTTTTGCCCTGCAAGGCCTGGGCAACGCTTGGGTGCGCATTGCCGACATGGCTTTGCTTTATGTGTTGCTGGCGCTGGGCCTGAACATCGTGGTGGGCTACGCTGGGCTGCTGGACCTGGGCTATGTGGCCTTCTTTGCGGTGGGTGCCTACATGTACGGCTTGTTGGCCTCGCCGCACTTGACCGACACGTTTCCGGCCATTGCGGCCATGTTTCCGGGCGGACTGCATTTGCCTTTGTTGGTGATCGTGCCGCTGAGCGCGGCCGTGGCAGGTCTGTTCGGCATGTTGCTGGGTGCGCCCACCCTCAAGCTGCGGGGCGACTACCTGGCCATCGTCACCCTGGGCTTTGGTGAAATCATCCGTGTGTTCATGAACAACCTGGACCAGCCGATCAACATCACCAACGGCCCCAAAGGCATCGACATGATCGATTCGGTCTCGATCTTGGGCTGGAGCCTGAGCAAAAAGCTGACCATCGGCAGCCTTGAAGTGGCCTCGGTCACGCTCTACTACTACCTCTTCTTGGGGCTGGTGCTGCTGAGCGTCTTGATTTCTCACCGCTTGCAGTTTTCCCGCATGGGCCGCGCCTGGATGGCGATCCGCGAAGACGAAATCGCCGCCAAGGCCATGGGGCTGAACACCCGCAACCTCAAACTGCTGGCGTTCGGCATGGGGGCCTCGTTTGGTGGGGTTTCTGGGGCCATGTTTGCGGGCTTTCAGGGCTTTGTATCCCCGGAATCTTTCAGCCTCATGGAGTCGGTCATGATCGTTGCCATGGTGGTGCTCGGCGGCTTGGGGCACTTGCCCGGGGTCATTTTGGGTGCCGTGCTTCTGTCGGCTTTGCCCGAGGTGCTGCGCTATGTGGCGGGTCCCTTGCAAGCCCTCACCGATGGCCGTTTGGACGCGTCCATCTTGCGCCAACTCTTGATCGCGCTGGCCATGATCATCGTCATGCTGCTGCGCCCCCGTGGTTTGTGGCCCTCACCAGAACACGGCAAAAGCCTCAAAACCAACAAGGGGAGCGCTGCATGACCGACACCGTGCTCAAAGTCGCCGGTATTTCCAAGCGTTTTGGCGGCCTGCAAGCGCTCACCGACGTAGGCATCACCATCCAGCGTGGCCAGGTCTATGGCCTGATCGGCCCCAACGGCGCTGGCAAGACCACCTTCTTCAACGTGATCACTGGGCTGTACACGCCCGACACCGGCAGTTTTGAGCTGGCAGGCAAGCCCTACCAGCCCACCGCTGTGCACGAGGTGGCCAAGGCCGGCATTGCCCGCACCTTCCAAAACATCCGTTTGTTCTCTGAAATGACGGCCCTTGAAAACGTCATGGTGGGGCGTCACGTCCGCACCCATTCGGGCTTGCTCGGAGCCATCTTCCGAACCCCCGCCTTCAAGGCCGAAGAAGCGGCCATTGCCGCACGCGCCCAAGCGCTGCTGGACTACGTGGGCATTGGCAAATACGCCGACTACCGCGCCCGCACTCTGTCTTATGGCGACCAGCGTCGCCTGGAAATCGCCCGTGCCCTGGCCACCGACCCGCAGCTCATTGCGCTGGACGAGCCCGCCGCTGGCATGAACGCCACCGAAAAGGTGCAGCTGCGCGAGCTGATCGACCGCATCCGCCAAGACAACCGCACCATCTTGCTGATCGAGCACGACGTCAAGCTCGTCATGGGCCTGTGTGACCGCGTCACGGTGCTGGACTACGGCAAGCAGATTGCCGAAGGCACGCCCGCCGATGTTCAGAAGAACGACAAAGTGATTGAAGCCTATCTGGGCACCGGAGGACACTGACATGGCACAGACTCTTTTGAAAGTCCAAGGCCTGCAAGTGGCTTACGGTGGCATTCAGGCCGTCAAGGGCGTGGACCTGGAAGTGCGCGAAGGCGAGTTGGTGTCCTTGATCGGCTCCAACGGTGCGGGCAAAACCACCACCATGAAAGCCATCACGGGCACCCAGGCCATGCAGGCAGGTGACATCGAATACTTGGGCCAGAGCATCCAGGGCCAGGGCCCTTGGGACTTGGTCAAACAAGGCCTGGCCATGGTGCCCGAAGGCCGAGGCGTGTTCACCCGCATGACCATCATCGAAAACCTGCAAATGGGCGCGTACATCCGCTCAGACGCGGCAGGTATTGCCGACGACATGGAAAAGATGCTGGATCTGTTTCCGCGCTTGCGCGAACGCAAAGACCAGCTGGCTGGCACCATGTCCGGGGGCGAGCAGCAAATGCTGGCCATGGCCCGGGCTTTGATGTCGCGCCCCAAAGTACTGCTTTTGGACGAACCCTCCATGGGCCTGTCGCCCATCATGGTGGACAAGATTTTTGAAGTTGTGAAAGACGTCTATGCCCAGGGCGTGACGGTGCTTTTGGTCGAGCAAAACGCCAGCCGTGCCCTGGCCATTGCCGACCGGGGCTATGTGATGGACTCTGGCCTCATCACCATGAGCGGTGTGGGCAAAGACATGCTTGAAGACCCCAAGGTGCGCGCAGCGTATTTGGGGGAATGATTTAACAGGGCTTTTCCGGTGAGCGCCTTGCCCGGGTACTGACATGGGACTTCCTGTTTCAGAACACTCACCTTTTAACCATTCAGGAGATTCTTTGATGAAAATCACCATGAAACACGTTGCAGCTGCAGCATTGGCTTTGTGCGCTACCCACTCGATGGCTCAGGAAGTCATCAAAATCGGTCACGTTGGCCCCGTCAGCGGTGCGATTGCCCACTTGGGCAAGGACAACGAGAACGCCGCCATCTTGGCTGTGGAAGAGCTCAACGCCAAAGGCATCAAGATCGGTGGCAAAGCCGTCAAGTTTGAGCTGCTGGCTGAAGACGATGCAGGCGACCCCAAACAAGGCACCGCAGCGGCTCAAAAGCTGGTGGACTCCAAGGTCAACGGCGTGGTGGGGCACCTGAACTCGGGTACATCCATCCCTGCTTCCAAGATTTACAGCGAAGCGGGCATTCCCCAAATTTCGCCATCGGCCACCAACCCCAAGTTCACCCGCAACGGCTACAAAACCACCTTCCGTGTGGTGGCCGATGACGTGCACCTGGGCGGCACACTGGGCCGTTATGCCGTCAAAGAACTGAAGGGCAAATCCATTGCCGTCATCGACGACCGCACCGCTTACGGCCAGGGCGTGGCTGAAGAATTCGAAAAAGCCGTCAAAGCCTCCGGCGGCACGCTGGTGGGCCACGAGTTCACCAACGACAAAGCTTCTGACTTCATGGCCATTTTGACCACCCTGAAGGCCAAGAAGCCTGACGTCGTGTTCTTCGGTGGCATGGACGCCGTGGCCGGCCCCATGATGCGCCAGATGAAGTCGCTGGGCATCAACGCCAAGTTCATGGGCGGTGACGGCATTTGCTCGGGCGAGCTGGCCAAACTGGCCGGTGACGCCATGGCCGACGGCCAAGTGGTGTGCGCTGAAGCCGGTGGCGTGGAAGGCCAGCAGAAGAAAGGCATGGAAGACTTCTATGCCAAGTACAAAAAGCGCTTCAACTTGGACGTGCAGGTTTACGCCCCTTACGTGTATGACGCGGTCAACGTGATGGCCGACGCCATGGTGCGCGCCAAGTCGTCTGACCCCGCCAAGTACCTGCCTGAGCTGGCCAAAACCAGCGGCTACAAAGGCGTGACCGGCACCATCGCCTTTGACGCCAAAGGCGACATCAAAAACGGCGCACTGACCTTGTACACCTACAAGGCCGGCAAGCGCGACGCGATCGCTGTGGTTCGCTGAAGCCCTTGGGGCGCTTGACGGCGCCCCTGGTGTCTGCATGAACCATGACGAAGAAGCAGCTTCGGCTGCTTTTTGGGAGAAAGGCCACTCGGCTGTACAGCCCGTCCGAGCCACTGTGTGGCTGGAAGGGTAAAACTGCTTCGCAGTAGTGCTTTGTTCAACTCAAAGCCCAACAAGAAAATGTTCGGGCAATTTAATCAAGAGAAAATTTATGAAACTCAACACAAAAACAATGGCAGCTCTGGCTGTGACTGCACTGCTTTCTGGCACTGCAATGGCTGAGACTGGTTTCACCTTCTACGGCCGTGCAAACGTGTCTGTGGAGCAGCAAAAAGTGGGTTCCGTTTCCGATGCAGTCATGGTTGACAACGCATCGCGTGCGGGTGTTCGTGCCAACCGCGATCTGGCCGATGGCATGTCCGTGGGTGCTGTGCTCGAAGCGGGTACCAACCTGACAAGTGGCTCTACCAAAACCAACAAGTTGTTTGCCCGTGAAGCCTCTGTGGCTTTGAATGGTGCTTTTGGTCAAGTCAAGCTGGGCCGTATGCCTGCTTCCGTGGCTTACTTCGCTACGGCTGACTATGTGAGCAACCACAACCATGACACAGGTACATCGTCGGACGCTCTGTACGACTTTTTGGCCACTGGCAGCTTGTCCAATGCGGTTGCTTATGCCAGCCCCAAGATCGGTGATCTGAAACTTGAAGCGCAATACGGTTTGAAGAAAGCCACGGGTACAGGCACTGTGGATTCCACCAACGTGAACCCAATTGCGTTGGCCGCTAACTACGGCATGGGTCCATTGCAATTGGGCTTGGGCTATGAAAGCGCCCAAAATCCAACCACAACGGCTGCAGTTTCTGCCAGTCAAGTGACTGCCCGCGCCTTCTACGGCATGGGTGCTTTGGGCTTTGGCGGCTACGTCCAAAAATCTTCGGGTACCAACTTTGACCGTACAGCCTATCGTCTGTCGGCCATGTACACCATGGGTCAAAACGAGTTCCACCTGAACTTCGGTTCAGCGGGTAACCGTGCCAATGCCGCCAACACGGGTGCAACGCAATACACCGTGGCGTACAACTACAACTTGGACAAGCAAACCAAGGTCTATGCCATGTTGACGCAAGTCACCAACAAATCGGGTGCTGGCTATAACCCCGGCGGTTTTGCTACATCTAACAGCAACGGTCAAGACCTGCGCTCTGTTGGTACTGGTATCCGCTACAACTTCTAATGTCAGCAGGCAGCTTGCTGCTTGAACCTTAGAAAATAAAAAAACCCACCGTGGCAACACGGTGGGTTTTTTGTTGGGGGTGTCGGCCTCGGCTCAGTCCACCCGCGCTCCACTGGCCTTGACCACGCTTTCGTAGCGGGCCAGTTCTTTTTTCATGAAGGCCCCAAATTGCTCGGGCGAGCTGGCCACGGGCTCGGCCATGAGCTGGGCAAAGCGGCTGCGGGTTTCGGGCGCTTGCAATGCCGTGGCAAAGGCTTTGTGCAGGCGCTCCACCACTTCTTGGGGCGTACCTGCTGGGGCGACTAAGCCCCACCAGGTGTCAATCTCGAAGCCTTTGAGGGTTTCGCCCATCGCGGGAATTTCGGGCAGCGCGCTGCTGCGCTGCGCGGTGGTGACGGCCAGCGCCTTGAGCTTGCCGGCTTTGATGTTGGCCGAGGCCGTGGCCAAGTTGTCAAAGTTGAAGTCCACCTGCCCCGACAACAAGGCCAGCTGCGCTGGGTTGCCGCCGTTGTAGGGGATGTGCACTGCAAAAATGCCTGCTGCCTTTTTGAACATCTCGCCGGCCAAGTGCCCCGCGCTGCCGTTGCCGCCCGAGCCAAAGTTCAGGCGTCCCGGATTGGCCTTGGCATAAGCAATCAAATCGGCGAGGGTCTGGATCTTCAGGCGCTGTGCGGTGTCGGCGTTCATCACCAGCACATTGGGCACGCGCACCATTTGGGTGATGGGCGCAAAGTCGCGGCTGGCGTCATACGGCATCTTGGCGAACAGCCAAGGGTTGATGGCGTGCGTAGCCACGGCGGCCAGGCCCAGCGTATAGCCGTCGGGCACGGCTTTGGCCACCAGGTCCACGCCCAAGTTGCCACCCGCGCCGGGTTTGTTCTCAATGATCACTGTGCCCAGGCTGTCTTTGACCCGCTCGGCCAAGACCCGCGCCGTCACATCCAAGGGGCCGCCAGCGGCATAGGGCACGATGATGCGGATGGGCTTGCCCTGCGCCCACGCGGGGGCACTGAGCGCGAGCGATGCGGCGACAAATTGGCGGCGGGTCATGGGCGTCATGTGCGGGCTCCTGGTGTGCGTCTGTGCATCAGGCCTTGGCCTTGTCGGCTTCAGACGTGAACGAGTCGGCGTAGAACTCTTCAGGGGGCAAACCACCTTGGGCCACGTACTCACGCTGGGCCGACTCGATCACGATGGGCGCGCCGCAGGCATACACCTGAAAGCCCGACAGGTCAGGGTGGTCTTGCAGCACGGCTTGGTGCACAAAGCCGGTGCGGCCCGTCCAGCCGTCTTCGGCTTCGGCGTTGGAGACCACGGGCACGTAGTTCAGGTGGGGCATGGCCTTGAGCTGCGCCTCGATCCAGTCGGCCATGTAGAGGTCAGACGGGCGGCGGCCGCCCCAGTACAGCGTGGTTGGGCGGGTGATGCCCTGGTGCTGCATGTGCTCGATCAAGGCCTTGATCGGGGCAAAACCCGTGCCCGAGGCCAAGAACACCATGGGTTTGGCCGAATCCTCGCGCAGGTAGAAGCTGCCGTAAGGCCCCTCGGCGCGCAAGATGTCTTTTTCTTTCATGGTCGTGAACACCGGGTCGGTGAACTTGCCGCCCGGCATGTGGCGGATGTGCAGCTCCACCTGAGGCGGTGCCACCTCCAGCGTGTGCGGGGCGTTGGCCATGCTGTAGCTGCGGCGCGAGCCGTCGCGCAACAAAAACTCGATGTACTGACCGGCGCGGAACTTCATCACGTCGTTGGCGGGCAGTTGCACTTTCATGACCACCACGTCGTGTGACTTTTTCTCCAGGCTGACCACGCGCACGGGCATTTTTTTGACCGGCAGGCCACCTTCTTCGGTCACTTGCTTGGATTCGAGCACCACATCGCTTTGCGCGGTGGCGCAGCAAGTGAGTACCAGGCCTTGGGCCTCTTCGTCAGCGGACAAGGCTTTGTCTTGGTGGGGACCGTGGACCACGGTGCCCGAGATTTTTTTGCACTTGCAAGAGCCGCAAGCGCCGTCCTTGCAGCCATAGGGCAGGCCAATGCCCTGGCGGATGCCTGCGGCCAGCAGGGTTTCGGTGCCTTCGGCGGCAAAGCTGCGGCCACTGGGTTCAACGGTGATTTGGAAGCTCATGTTTTGGGTATCCTTGAGGGGTCTGTTCATAACCCGGAACCCCTGATTTTGCCCTCAAACCAAACCCCTCTTGGTGCTTTGCCTGCCCGCTTTCGCCGCCAACGCGTCCTCATCGTGGGTTGCGGCGATGTGGGTTTGCGCACTGCTGGCCAGTTGGGGGCCCCGCAAAGCCAGCGTGTGCGCTTGCTGGCCCTCACGTCCAGCCCTGAGCGGGTGCGCCTCTTGCGCGCTTGCGGCTTGACCCCTTTGCAAGGCGACTTGGACGACCCGGCCAGCTTGCGGCGACTGGCGGGGCTGGCGCACCGCGTGATTCATCTGGCGCCACCGTCCAGCGACAAACGCGCTGGCCCCGAGTCTGACCCCCGCACCCGCGACCTGCTGCGCGCCCTCAAGCGGCGCACGCCCCCCTTGGCCCTGGTGTACGGCTCGACCACGGGCGTTTACGGCGATTGCCATGGCCAGCGTGTGAGCGAGTCGCGTCCCGTCAACCCGCACACCCCTCGCGCCCAGCGGCGTGTGGACGCCGAGCAATGGGTGCGCCTGCTGGGCCGCACCGGTGTGCGCAGCACCATCTTGCGCATCCCGGGCATCTATGCCCAAGACCGTGAAGGCGGCACCCCGCGTGAACGCTTGGTCAAAAAAACGCCGGTGTTGCAGTCGGCCGACGATGTGTACACCAACCACATTCACGCCAACGACTTGGCCAGAGCCTGCGCCCTGGCCGTCTGGCGCGGCCAAGCCCAGCGGGTGATCAATGTGTGCGATGACACCGACATGAAGATGGGGGACTACTTCGACCTGGCTGCCGACCTGATGGGCTTGTCGCGGCCACCCCGCTTGCCGCGCAGCACGGCCAACGAGTCCTTGCCCCTGATGTTGCTGAGCTTCATGAACGAGTCGCGCCGATTGGACAACCGCCGCATGAAAAAAGAATTGCGGCTCCAACTCCAAGTGCCCCATGTCCGGCAAGGGCTCAGCCCCCAAACGGGGCTTTTTGCCGCCTGACCATGGACAGCTTGCGCATCGACAAATGGCTGTGGGCGGCCCGTTTTTACAAAACCCGCAGCCTGGCCACAGAAGAAGTGGGCAAACACCGGGTTCAAATCAATGGGCAAGACACCAAGCCCGCACGCGAAGTCAAGCCGGGCGACACCATCCGGCTGCGCCAAGGGGTTGTGGATCGCACTGTCGTGGTCAAGGCCATCAGCGCCGTGCGTGGCCCGGCCACGGCGGCGCAATTGTTGTACGAAGAGACCCCTGAAAGCCTGCTGGCCCGCGCCCAGGCTGCCGAGCAGCGCCGCTTGGCCCCCGAGCCCGCGCAAAGCATCGAGCAAGGCCGCCCGACCAAGCGCGACCGCCGGCAGATCTCGCAAGCCTGGGACGAGCGCTGGAGCGCCAGCATCGACTGAGCCGCCCAGCCCAACGGCAAGCCAAGCGCCAGGCCACGCGACAAGCCAAATGCCCAAGAAAAAAGCCGCAAGTTGTGACAACTTGCGGCTTTGTTCGTGGTGCCCGGGGCCGGAATCGAACCGGCACGCCTTGCGGCGGGGGATTTTGAG
>JAHECM010000086.1 GCA_024641725.1 Limnohabitans sp.
CCTGCGCCTTGCTGACCGATGGCCGCTTTTCTGGCGGCACTTCCGGCTTGTCGATTGGCCACTGCTCGCCCGAAGCGGCAGCGGGCGGCACGATTGGTTTGGTCAAGAACGGCGACCGCATTCGCATCGACATTCCCAACCGCAGCATCAACGTGCTGGTGAGCGACGAAGAGCTGGCCAAGCGCCGCGTTGAGCAAGACAAGCTGGGCTGGAAGCCTGCTGTGGCTCGACCACGCAAAGTTTCGGCGGCCCTCAAAGCCTATGCCTTGCTGGCCACCTCGGCCGACAAAGGCGCGGTGCGCGATGTGTCGCTGCTCCAAGGCTGACCGCTCATGCTGATCCATCCGACCATTGACCCCGTCGCCTTGCAACTGGGGCCTTTGGCCGTGCATTGGTATGGCCTGACCTACTTGGCGGCTTTTGCCTTGTTTTATGGGCTGGGCATGCGCCGTTTGAGCCATTTGCCCTTTGCACGTTTGTCCGCCTGGAAGCGCCAGGATGTGGAAGACATCTTGTTTCTGGGCGTCATGGGCGTGGTGCTGGGCGGTCGAATTGGCTATTGCCTGTTTTACAAACCCCTTCACTACGCCACACACCCCCTGGAGATTTTCGCGGTCTGGCAAGGCGGCATGAGCTTTCACGGCGGCATGTTGGGCGTGATCGCGGCCATGGTCTGGTTTGCGCGTTCGCGCCAGCGGCCGTTTTTGCAGGTCATGGACTTTGTGGCTCCCTGCGTGCCCACGGGGCTGGCTGCAGGGCGTGTGGGCAATTTCATCAATGGTGAGTTGTGGGGGCGGGTCGCCGATCCCAGCTTGCCCTGGGCCATGGTGTTCCGTGGGGCCGGTGATGCGCCTCGGCATCCTTCACAGATCTACCAATTTCTGATGGAAGGCTTGCTGCTGTTTGTGCTGCTGTGGCTGTATGCCCGCAAGCCCCGCGCGCAAGGTCAGGTGGCCGCAGCGTTCTTGTTTGGCTATGGCGTGTTCCGCTACGCTGCTGAATTTTTCCGCGAGCCCGATGCGCACTTGGGCTTGTTGAGCCTGGGCATGAGCATGGGGCAGTGGCTGTGCGTGCCCATGATTTTGGGTGGTGCTGCGCTGTGGGCTTGGCTGGGTCGTCGGGGCGCTTGAGGCGCTTGAGGCGCTGATCATCAGGGTAATTCCGGGGGCAGAACGTGTGGTGTTTGCCCGACAAACAGCTGTTTGCTTGTTTGTAATTACGCATAATTACACGAAATGACCCAAGCACACCGGATGACTGGACGCGTTAATTCTTTGCATGACCAGGTGGCGCAACAATTGCGCGATCAGATTTTTGCTGGCCAGTTGCTGCCAGGCGCGTTTGTGGACGAAACCCGTTTGTGCGAACAGCTGGCCATCTCGCGCACACCCTTGCGCGAAGCCCTCAAGGTGCTCGCGGCCGAGGGACTCATCCGGCACGAGCCCCGGCGTGGCAGCTTTGTCAACGAAGTCACCGAGCAAGACTTGGACGACATCTTCCCCGTCATCGCCTTGCTGGAGGGGCGCTGCGCCTTCGAGGCGGCGTTGCAGGCCAGCGACGCCGACATTGCTGTGCTCGACAGCCTGCACCAACAGCTGCAAGCCAGCGCCAGCCAGGGCCACATCCCGGATTACTACACTGCCAACTACGCGATCCACGAAGCCGTCATCGCCATCGCAGGCAACAAGTGGTTGGCCCAGGTGATTGGTGATTTGCGCAAGATCCTCAAGCTCGCCCGCTTGCAGCAGCTCAATGCACCCGGGCGGCTTGCCCAGTCTTTGGTCGAGCACATGGCTATTTTTGCTGCGATCAAGGCGCACGATGCCGCAGGGGCGGACGCGGCCATGCGCACCCACTTGACGCGCCAGCGCGAGGCCTTGCGACAGCTGGCCCGCCAGAGCAAAAGCCGGATTGCAGCGGCGAGTACACCACAAGAAAAGCAAGGGGATTCGACATGAGCACATCCGACTGGATCGGCCGAAAAGTGGCCGGCTGGTTGCCCGCAAGCAAAACAGCCGCCAGCAAGCCCACCGTGCCAGCCTCCGAGGGCAAGCCAGAGCTGCGCAGCGCCAAAGCCATCGCGCTCAAAGAGCCGCAATTGCGCTCTTCGCGCGAGCGCCTCAACGCCACCTTGCGCCAAAAGGAAGAGGCCCTGTCGCCGCGCGTGCTGCGGCGCACCCTGACCGAGCTGCAGGCCATCGTGGACCCCAGCGTGAGCGAAGTCGAAGGCGGCAAGCGCGCCCGGGGTGTGGCCCAGTGGTATGGCAAGGCCACGCCTGAGCAACGCCAAGACTGTTGGCTGCTGATGAGCGAACAGTTCGCCCCCGATGCCAGCAAGGTCAAAGCGGCCCGTGAGCAGTACGAAGCGGCAGTGGGGACACCCGACGAAGGTGTGGCCGAGATCCGCCTGCGCAAAGCCCTGGTGTCGCCGCGCACACGGCTGGTGCAGCGCTTTGCGGTTTATCCGGAGGGCATGCGTTTTCTGGTTGATTTGCGCCAAGATCTGATGCCCGCGCTCAAGTCGAACAAGCGTCTTCTGGCCCTCGAAGCCGAGCTGGAAAACCTGTTCACCACCTGGTTCGATGTGGCCTTTTTGGAGTTGCGCCGCATCAGTTGGGACTCGCCCGCCAGCCTGGTCGAAAAGCTGATCAAGTACGAGGCGGTGCACGACATCAAGAGCTGGGGTGACGTCAAGAACCGGCTCGATTCGGACCGGCGCTGCTACGGGTTTTTCCACCCGCGCTTGCCCGATGAGCCGCTGATCTTCGTGGAAGTCGCCTTCATGGACGACATGGCCACCAGCATCAGCCCGCTGCTGGACGAGAGCGCCGAAGCGGTGGACTTGAGCAAAGCCACCGCGGCGATCTTTTATTCCATCAGCAACACGCAGCCTGGCCTTAAAGGGGTGAGTTTTGGCGACTCACTCATCAAGCGGGTGGTGGAAACCTTGCGCGCAGACTTTCCAAAGCTCAAAACTTTTGCGACCTTGTCGCCGATACCCGGCTTTCGCACTTGGATGGGCAAGAACGCGGGCCGCATGCTCGACGCGACCCCTGAAAAAATACGCGCCCAGCTCGGTCGCGCGGTGGGTTTTGAGCCCGCTGCGGCCGAACACGTGCTGTCTGCACTCGACCAAGCACCCACCTTGCCCGAGCGATCAGCCTTGCGCCAGTGGTTGCTTGGCTGCGCGGCGCATTACCTCGGCAAAGAGTTGAGCGACGAGCGACCCACCGATCCAGTGGCGCGCTTTCACCTTGGCAACGGTGCCCGTGTGGAACAAGTCAATTGGGGCGCCGATCTGTCGAACAAGGGCATCAAACAGTCGTTTGGCTTGATGGTCAACTATCTGTACGATCTGCGCAAAATCGACCGCCACCGCCAGGGTCTGGCACAAGGGCGCGTGCCGGTGTCAGGCGCGGTCGAGAGCCTGTATTTTTGAGCACAAACATCACCGATTCATTGATAAAAAAGGGGACAACCATGACTGCATTTCAATCCAATCTAGACCGCCGGAGCATGCTCAAGTTGGCCGCCTCTGCGGCTGCTTTGGGGTTTGGGCCTGTGCAGGCCCAATCCAGCTGGCCCACCAAGCCCGTGACGATGATCGTGCCTTTTCCGGCCGGTGGTGGCACCGACGCGTTTGCGCGCCCGTTGTCGGCGCAGTTCTCGCGTTTGACGGGCAAACAGCTGATCATTGACAACCGGGGCGGCGCTGGCGGCACGCTGGGGGCGGGTGTGGCGTCCAAGGCTGCGCCCGACGGTTACACCCTGTTCATGGGCGCGGTGCACCACACGATTGCCCCCTTTATGTACGCCAAGCTCGACTACGACTTGGAGCGTGATCTGACGCCGCTGATTCTGGTGGCCAACGTGCCCCAGGTGCTGGTGGTGAATCCTCGCAAAGTGGACGCGGCAGATTTCAAGACCTTCATTGAGACTGTCCGCAAGAACCCCGCCCGCTTCAACTATGGCTCGGCCGGTGGCGGCACCTCGCACCACTTGGCAGGCGAATTGTTCAAGCTGCAGACCAAAACCTTCATCACCCACATTCCCTATCGCGGTGCAGGCCCCGCCTTGCAGGACTTGATCGCAGGCAATGTGGACATGATGTTTGACGGCTTGGGGTCTTCTGCCACCCACATCAAGTCAGGCCGTGTCAAAGCGCTGATGGTGTCCGGCAGCAAACGCAACGCGGCTTTCCCGGATGTGCCTTGCTCGGCCGAGTTGGGTCTGCCCGACTACACCGTGTCCACCTGGTACGGTGTTTGGGCACCCAAAGGCTCGCCCGCCGAGGCCCAGGCCCGCGCGGTCGAAGACATCCGCAAGGCCTGCCAAACCGACGAGGCCAAAGCTGTGTGGGCCAACCAGGGGGCGGAATTCCCCAACCTGACGGGGGCACAGTTCGATGCTTTCATCAAGGCCGAACTCAAAAAATGGTCTCAAGTTGTCAAAGCGTCAGGTGCCAAGCTCGATTGAGCCTGATGCCTCCCCATTTGTTCTGTCCTCCATCCAAACCCTCATGAGCAATCACAACCTCTATGCCGCCTTGCGCGCGGCCTTTCCCGCCGACTTGAACGCTTTGGCCGTTGAAACCGACGAGGGCCTGCATTACAGCTGGCAAGACCTCGACCGCGCCAGTGCCATGATGGCCAATTTGTTCGCTTCCTTGGACTTGCCCAAGGGCAGTCGCATCGCTGTGCAGGTCGAAAAATCGGTCGAAGCGATGATGCTGTACCTGGCCACATTGCGCGCGGGCTATGTGTTTTTGCCGCTCAACACCGCCTACCAAAGCGCTGAAATAAGCTATTTCGTCGACAACGCCGAACCGGCGGTGGTGGTGTGCAGCCCGGCCAATTTTGGCTGGGTCAGCAAGATCGCTTTCAAAGCGGGCACACAGCACGTGTTCACGCTCGGCGACGACCGCACCGGCAGCCTGCTTGAACGCGCCGCGCACCACAGCGATCAACACACCCCCGTCCAGCAACAGGCCGACGATTTGGCAGCCATCCTTTACACCAGTGGCACCACGGGCCGCAGCAAGGGGGCCATGCTCACGCACGGCAACATGCTCAGCAACGCCGCCATGCTCAAAAACTATTGGGGCTGGAAGCCGGGGGACGTCTTGATCCACGCGCTGCCTATCTTCCATGTGCATGGCCTGTTTGTGGCCATCCACGGCGCGCTCATCAACGGCAGCAAGATGATTTGGATGGCCAAATTCGACCCGAAGCGTGTGATTGCCCGGATGCCCGAGGCGAGCGTTTTCATGGGTGTGCCCACCCTGTATGTGCGCATGTTGGCCGAACCCTCACTCGACAAGCTGGCCGTGAAAAACATGCGCTTGTTCATTGCCGGATCAGCCCCTTTGCTGCTGGAGACCTTCAAGGCGTGGCAAACCCGCACGGGTCACACCATTTTGGAGCGTTACGGCATGAGCGAGACGGTGATGCTGACCTCCAACCCCTACAGCGCTGACCCACGTTACGGCCAGCAAACCGAGCGCCGTGGCGGCACCGTGGGTTTTCCGCTGCCGGGTGTGACACTGCGTGTGATGGGCGACGATGGGCAGACCCTGCCCGTGGGCGATATCGGCGGCATCCAGGTCAAAGGCCCCAATGTGTTCAAGGGCTACTGGCGCATGCCCGAAAAAACCGCTGAGGAGTTCACTGCAGACGGGTTCTTCAAAACCGGGGACGTGGGCAAGGTGGACGAACGCGGCTACGTGACCATCGTGGGCCGCAGCAAGGACTTGATCATCAGTGGCGGCTACAACGTCTACCCGGCCGAAATCGAGGGCTACATCAACGACATGCCTGGCGTGGACGAGAGTGCCGTGGTGGGCGTGCCGCATCCGGATTTCGGTGAAGTGGGTGTGGCCGTGGTGATCGCCAAGGCCGGCGCCAAGGTGCAGGCCGATGCCATCTTGGCCCATCTCAAAGCCCAATTGGCGAACTTCAAGATCCCCAAAAAATGCTTTGTACTGACCGAGTTGCCCCGCAACACCATGGGCAAGGTGCAAAAAAATCTGCTGCGAGACCAATACAAAGCCTTGTTTGCCTGACAGGGGTCAGCCGCTCACCCAAAAAAAGACCGCCGAGGCGGTCTTTTTGGGGTCTGGCTTAAATCTCAAGCGTCAGCGCAACACCAGCACCGGAATGTGCGAGTGGGTCAGCACTTGTTGGGTCTCACTGCCCAGCAGCAGTCGCTTGATGCCCTTGCGGCCGTGCGAGGCCATGACGATCAGGTCGGCCTTTTGCTTTTTGGCAGCGGCAATCAGCGCGTCCGACACAACATCGGACTTGACGGTCACCGTTTTGACCGTCACGCCCTTGGTTTTGGCGGTTTTGGCCACGCCGTCCAGGCTGGCTTGAGCGGCCTCGGTCCACTGCTTTTCAATGCGTCCAACTTCCTGCACGGACAGTGGGATGCTGCCTTCAAAGTAGGCCTGGGGGTAGCGCGGCACGACTTTAACGGCGACCAATTCAGCCCCGCAGGTCGCGGCCAATTGAATGGCGCTGCTCACTGCTTTTTTGGACAGCGCTGAGCCATCGGTGGCAACAAGAATGCGTTTGTACATGTGGGTTCTCCTCAGAGGTGTTGAGAATTTCAGTTTAGTCTGCCCGATTTTTTTGTTCTTGATGCATGTCAAGTTATGCGTCAGCTGGAGGGCGTATCTTTGAGGCATGACAGTTCCCCACGATGTGACCCAGGCCTTGCCGCAGGAACTGCTGCAAGCGGCTGGCTCGGGCGATGATCGGCTGAAACTGCTCGATGACCCTCGCGAGTGGACCCATTTCAGCCACGCTGAGAGCGCTGACACGTGCGCCTCCAGCGTGGTCTTTGAGGGCATGCACTGCACCGCGTGCGCCATCAACATCGAGGACGCCTTGCGCCAAGTTGCGGGGGTCGAGTCGGTGCAAGTCAATGCCGCCACGCACCGGGGCCGTGTGGTCTGGTCGCATCGCATGACCAAACCTTCTGAATGGATGTCCGCCGTGGCCCAAGCGGGCTACCGAGCCGTGCCGGCCAACGACGCCCATGCCCACGAACGCAGACGCCAAGAAGCGCGCCGCATGGTCTGGCGTCTGGCGGTCGCTGGGCTGTGCATGATGCAGGTCATGATGTACGCCACCCCCGCTTATTTGTCCAAACCGGGCGACATCAGCCCCGACATGCTGGGTCTGCTGCGCTGGGCGTCTTGGATTTTGTCCCTGCCGGTGCTGCTGTTTTCTTGCACGCCTTTTTTAAAAGCCGCCTGGCGGGATCTGCGCCAGCGCCAGATCAGCATGGATTTGCCCGTCGCCCTGGGCATGTTGGCCACCTTTGTGGTCAGTTCTTTGGGCACTTTTGAGCCGGAGGGCCCCTTTGGGGCCGAGGTGTACTTTGACTCGCTGACGATGTTTGTGTTCTTTTTGCTGGCTGGACGCTGGCTGGAGTTGCGCCTGCGAGATCGCACGGCGGGCGCTCTGGAGGCGGTGCTCAACCGCCTGCCTGACAGTGTGCTGCGGCGCACGGCACACGGAGATTGGGAGCGGATTTCGGTGCGCCGTTTGGCGCTGGCTGATGTGATGGCGGTTTTGCCGGGCGAGGCGCTGGCGGCAGACGGCACGGTGGTGTCGGGGCAAACCCAAGTCGATGAGGCTTTGCTCACAGGCGAGTCGCGACCCATTGGCCGCGGTGTGGGTGACCGGGTCATCGCCGGCAGCCACAACCTGAGCGCCCGCATCGAGGTGAGGGTGGAGCAGTTGGGGGCGGCCACGCGCTACGCACAAATTGTGTCGCTGATGGAGGACGCCGCGCTCAGCAAACCCAGCATGGCTTTGTTGGCGGACCGCTGGGCCAAACCGTTTTTGATCTTTGTGCTTCTGGCCGCCTTGGCCGCGGCCGCGCACGGCTGGTCGGCTGGGCCTGCGCACGCCGTGATGGTGGCGGTCGCCGTGTTGGTGGTGACGTGTCCGTGCGCGCTGTCTTTGGCCACCCCGGCGGCCATGCTGGCCACCGCGGGTGCGTTGGCGCGCAGCGGTGTGCTGGTGCGCCGGCTGGAGGCCTTGCAAAACTTGGCCCGGATTGACACGGTGATTTTTGACAAGACCGGCACTTTGACGCTGGACGCCTTTGAGCTGGCCCGTACCCTTGTGCGGCCAGGCCTGTCGCAGGCACAGGCATTGGCTTGGGCGGGCACGCTGGCTCGGCAGTCGCTGCACCCGGTGTCGCGCGCGCTGTGGGCACAGGCGCGCCGCCGAGCTATGGCCCTGGGGCCGAGGGCGCTTTCTGAGTTGGAAGCCTCACGGGCCAGCGAGGTGTCTGAACAAGCCGGGCAGGGCGTCTCGGGCCATCTGTTGCGCTCTGATGGCTCAACGCAAACCCTGCGGCTCGGATCGGCCGCTTATTGCCAAGCCCCAGCGACTGACGCAAACCGTTTGCAGGTGAGTCTGGCCGACGAGACCGGCTGGTTGGCCACCTTTGAGCTGCGCGATGAAGTCCGCCCAGAGGCCGCTGCAGTGGTTCAAAGCCTGCTGGCGCAAGGTTTGCGGCTGCAAGTGCTCTCCGGTGATGCGCCCGCCGCCGTGGCACAAGTGGCCCAGAGCGTGGGCATTGACCTGCACCAAGGCGGCTGCACCCCCCAGCACAAGTTGGCCCACATGGTCGCCTTGCAACAACAGGGCCACCAAGTGGCCATGGTCGGCGATGGGCTCAACGATGGGCCGGTCTTGGCCGGGGCCAATGCCTCGTTTGCCCTGGGGCAGGCGGTGCCGCTGGCCCAGTCAAAGGCCGACTTTGTGCTGATGGGCTCCCACCTGGGCATGCTGCTTGAAACCTTCAAGCGCAGCCGCCAGACGGTGCGCGTGGTCAAACAAAATCTGCTCTGGGCTGCCGTGTACAACGCAGCTTGCGTGCCTTTGGCCTTGCTGGGTTATTTGCCCGCTTGGGCCGCGGGTCTGGGCATGGCCCTGAGTTCATTGCTGGTGGTTTTGAATGCTTTGCGCTTGTCGCAGTCGCTGCCCGACCCCATGGGGGCTGCGTTGGCCTCAGAAAGTCTCTGAAATGGATATTTTGTTCCTATTGATTCCCCTGTCGGTGGGCTTGGTGTTCTTCATCTTGGGTGGTTTGTGGTGGGCCATCCACCGTGGGCAATTTGAAGACATTGAGGCCGAAGGTGAGCGGATACTGCGCAACGATTGATATGCATCAA
>JAHECM010000090.1:0-2210 GCA_024641725.1 Limnohabitans sp.
GCTTGCGAGCCGGCCAGCATTTCTTCGCGGGACTGGCCCGTCCACTCGAACGCAAAGCCTTCGGGCAGTTGTTTCATCAGGTTTTCCATCTCGGCCATGGCCGCGCCCGAGCTGTAACCGGGGGCGGCCGAGCCGCCAATGCGCATGGCCGGATAGCCGTTGTAGCGCACGGTCTGCATGGCCCCTTTGATCCAGCGCGTGGTCGCAAATGCCGACAGCGGCACCGGTTTGCCCTGCACGTTGGAAACATTCAAACGCAGGATGTCGTCCGGCTGCATGCGGCCCGTGGCCTCGGCCTGCACCACCACCCGCTGCAAGCGGCCTTGATTGGGGAAGTCGTTGATGTAAGCCGATCCCAGCGCGGTCGAGACCACGGTGTTGATGGCGTCAAAGCCCACGCCCAGCGCGTTGGCTTTGTCGCGGTCAATGTCGATCTGCAGCTGTGGCGCGTCTTCCAGGCCGTCGGGTCGCACTTGGGTGAGCACCGGGCTCTTGGACGCCAAACCCAGCAACTGGTTGCGCGCGGCGACCAGCGCATCGTGGCCCTTGCCGCCCCGGTCTTGCAAACGGAAAGTGAAGCCCGAGGCCGTGCCCAGCTCAGGGATGGGCGGCGGGCTGAGCGGAAAAATGAACGCATCACGGATGCCCATGAGTGCACCAAAAGCGCGACCGGCCAGCGCCTGCGCCGAGTGCTCGGGGCCTGCGCGTTCGCTCCAGTCTTTGAGCGTCACAAAACCCAGCGCGGCGTTTTGGCCCTGCCCAGAAAAGCTGAAGCCCAGCACGCTGACCATGCTTTGCACTTCAGGCTGCTTGAGCACAAAACCCTCCACCTGCTGCATGACCGACAGGGTGCGCGCTTGGGTGGCACCGGGGGGCAGCTGCACGTTGACCAGCATATTGCCTTGGTCTTCGCTCGGCAAAAAGGAGGTGGGCAAACGGGCGTACATGAAAGCCACCGCGCCGATGATGGCGGCGTACACAAACAAGTAGCGCGCCGCTCGCGGCAAGAGGCGAGCGATCAACCCCTCGTAGCCTTTGGCCGTGCGCGAAAAGCCCCGGTTGAATCGGCCAAAAAGCCCCGTTTTGGCATGGTGGTGTCCCGCCTGCACCGGCTTGAGCAGCGTGGCGCACAAGGCGGGCGTGAGCGACAGCGCCAAAAAGGCCGAAAACCCGATGGAGCTGACCATCACCGCAGAGAACTGCCGGTAAATATTGCCCACCGAGCCCTTGAAAAACGCCAGCGGCACAAACACCGCGATCAGCACCACCGTGATGCCGACGATGGCCCCCGAGATCTGGCCCATGGCTTTTTGGGTGGCCGCCAGGGGGGGCAGGCCCTCTTCGCTCATGATGCGCTCGACGTTTTCCACCACCACGATGGCATCGTCCACCACGATGCCGATCACCAACACCATGCCAAACATGGTCAGCACGTTGATCGAAAAACCCAGCGCCAGCAGAGTGGCAAAGCTGCCCATCAGCGCCACAGGCACCACGATGGTCGGGATGAGGGTGTAGCGGAAGTTCTGCAAGAACAAGAACATCACCAAAAACACCAAGATCACCGCTTCGACCAGTGTCTCGGCCACTTGGGCGATGGAAATTTTGACAAAGCGCGAGCTGTCGTAAGGGATCGTCCAATGCACGCCCTTGGGAAAGTAGCGCTCCAGTTCGGCCATGCGCTCGCGCACCGCCTTGGCCGCGCTCATGGCGTTGCCGGTGGGCGAGAGCTGCACACCGATGCCCGCCGCCGGGTTGCCGTTCAGGCGGGCGGAGGTGGCGTAGGTTTGCGCGCCCAGCTCGATGCGGGCGACGTCGCGCAGGCGCACCGAGGAGCCGTCGGCGTTGGCGCGCAACACGATGCGGCCAAACTGCTCCACGCTGCTGAGCTGCCCTTCCACCACCACGGTGGCCGCGATCGATTGGCCCGTGAGGTTGGGCAAGTCGCCAATGGCACCGGACGAGACCTGCGCGTTTTGCTGGCGAATGGCGTTGTTCACGTCGGCCGCCGACAGGTTGAAACCTGTGAGCTTGGCCGGATCGATCCAGATGCGCATGGCGCGCTCGGTGCCAAACAACTGGGCTTGGCCAATGCCGGGCAGGCGCTGGATTTCGGGCAGCACGTTGCGCGAGGCGTAGTCGCCCAGCGCGATGATGTCGAAGTCCGGGTTGTCGGACGACAGCATGGTGAACAGCAAGAAGTTGGAGCG
>JAHECM010000090.1:2310-5895 GCA_024641725.1 Limnohabitans sp.
GGGCGACGCACCGGTCCAGGGCACCGGGTTGACCGGCATGCCGGGCACCATCATTTTTTGGAAGCCGTCAACGATGACTTGTTCGCCTTTTTGCAGGCCGCTCAAAATCACCCACTGGTTGTTCTGCGCGTTGCCCACCTTAACCGGGCGCGGCGCGGGCTTGCCGTCAGCGCCCACCACCAGCACCGTGTCGCCCTGGCCGGTGCGGGTCACGGCTTGCTGCGGCAGCAAGATGGCCGAAGGCAGCTCGGCCTGCGACAAGCGCACCCGCACAAATTGGCCGGGCAGCAGCATGCCGTCGGCGTTGGGCACCTCAGCGCGCAGCGTGATCTGACCGGATGTGGCGTCCACCGTCAGGTCGGCAAACAGCAGCTTGCCGGGGCGGGGCAGTTCGCTGCCGTCTTCGAGCACCACCCGCACCTGCACCGAGCCGTCACCCGCGCTGCGCAATTGCTTGGCGGCGATGGCTTTGCGCAGGCGCAGCACGTCGGCACTGGACTGGGTGAAGTTGACAAACACCGTGGCGGTTTGCTGCACCACCGCCAGCGGCGTGGCCTCGGCCTGGCTGACCAGCGCACCCTCGGTCACCAGCGACTGGCCAATGCGGCCCGCGATCGGCGCGGTCACCGTGGCGTAGTCCAAATTGATGCTGGCTGTCTTGGCGGCCGCTTGGGCGCCAGCCAGGTCGGCAGCGGCCTGCTTTTGGGCCGTCACCAAGGTGGCAAAGTCCTGCTGGCTGATGGCTTTGGCCGCCACCAATGGCTGGTTGCGCGTGACCAGGGCACTGGCTTGCTCCAAGTTGGCCTGGGCTTTGGCGACGCTGGCCTGGGCGCTGTCGAGCGTGGCGCGGTAAGGGGCGGGGTCGATTTCGTACAGCACCTGCCCGGCTTGGACCTCGGCCCCCTCGCGGAACAAACGCTTGAGCACCACGCCGTTGACCCGCGCACGCACCTGTGCCACCCGCACCGGGCTCACGCGACCGGGCAACTCGGTTTGCAGCGCCACCGCGCCTTCGGCCACCGTGACCACGCCCACAGTGGGTGCAGGTGGGGCTTTGCCAGCGCCTGGCCCAGCAGCGGGGGCGCCGTCTTTGCCGCCGCACGCGGCCAGTGTCAGCGTGGCCAGCGTGGCCAGCCACCAAGGTGCAAGGCGGGCTGTGTGGCCCGCTGGGCCGAAACGCCGGACAAAGGCAGAGGAAACAAACCGGGACAGAGACATGGGCGGCCTTTGAAAGGTGGGGCGAAGGGACATACGAAGAAAAGAGCGCAGGAAGTGCCGAAAGAAGGGGTGGTTGGCGCATGGTTGCGTACATGCTGCGCCACCCGCCACAGGGGGCATCCACAGGCGGCTATTCTCCCTGAACTTGAGCGGACGGGTATCCGAGCATGTAGGCCGAGTGTGGGCCCCGAACTGGTGGGCCGTGCAAGTTGCCTCCCCGCCGTACGCGCTGGGCTGACCTTGTCATAATTTGCCCACTTGGCCCTGCCGCCGCATGCGCGCGGGGCTGCCGACCTCAAGGACAAACGATGAACGCCCCTTTGCACCGCGACATGCCCGCTGGCCACCTCGACAGCGCCCTGGCCCTGAGCCAAGTGAGCCAAGCGTGGGACAACACCATCGTCCCAGAGCTCAAAAAATACATCGAGATCCCTGCCAAGTCGCCCGCCTTTGATGCCGACTGGGCTGCGCATGGCCACATCGAGACGGTGCTGCGCCGCGCCGCCCAATGGGTGGAGGCGCAAAAGGTCGAAGGCCTCACGCTCGAAATCATCCAGCTGCCCGGGCGCACGCCGGTCATGTTTTTTGAAGTGGCCGCCACCCGCGCCGCCAGCGAGGGCTCGGGACAGACCGTGCTGATGTACGGCCACTTGGACAAGCAACCCGAGTTCAACGGCTGGCGCAACGACTTGGGGCCTTGGACCCCGGTGTACGAAGACGGCAAGCTCTATGGCCGGGGCGGCGCAGACGATGGTTATGCGGTGTACGCCAGCATCGCGGCCGTGCAGGCGCTCAAGAGCCAGAAGACACCGCACCCGCGCATCGTCGGCCTGATCGAGACCTGCGAGGAATCAGGCTCGTATGACCTGCTGCCTTATGTGGACGCCCTGCGCACCCGCTTGGGCGATGTGGGCTTGGTGATTTGCCTGGACAGCGGTGCGGGCAACTACGACCAGTTGTGGCTCACCACCAGCTTGCGCGGCATGGCCAGTGGCACGCTCAAGGTGCAGGTGTTGACCGAGGGCATCCATTCGGGCGACGCCTCAGGGCTGGTGCCGTCGAGCTTTCGCATCATGCGCCAGGTGCTGGACCGCCTGGAAGACAGCGCCACCGGCCGCTTGTTGCCTGCGAGTTTTCATTGCGAAGTGCCGGCCGAGCGCCTCGCGCAAGCGCAGGCCACCGCCGCCATCTTGGGTGACGAGGTGTACAAACGCTTTCCTTGGGCCCACTACGACTGCGGCGGCTCCACCAGCTTTGCCCTGCCCACCACCACCGACCCGACCCAAGCCCTGCTCAACCGCACCTGGACGCCCACGCTGAGCGTGACCGGCGCGGACGGTTTTCCGGCCCTCAAAGACGCGGGCAATGTGCTGCGGCCCTACACCGCCTTCAAGCTCAGCCTGCGCCTGCCCCCGCTGGTGGACGCGGCGCAGGCGGTGGCCGAGATGAAAGCCCTGCTCGAAGACAACGCGCCTTATCAGGCCAAGGTTACTTTTGAATCGGGCGGCGGTGCGACGGGCTGGAACGCCCCCGACACGCTGCCCTGGTTTGAGCAAGCGCTCAACGCCTCCAGCCAAGCGCACTTTGGTGCGGGTGTGGGCTACATCGGCCAAGGCGGCACCATCCCGCTCATGAACATGCTCAGCGCCGGTTTCCCCAAGGCGCAAATGATGGTGTGCGGCGTACTGGGCCCCAAGAGCAACGCCCACGGCCCCAACGAGTTCTTGCATGTGCCCTACGCCAAAAAACTCACGGCAGCCGTGGCCGAGGTCATGGCGCGCATGCCCTGACGCGTCCCCTTCAGGCGGCGCGTTTTTGCTGCATCGCCATCCACACCAGCGCCAACCCGGCCAAGGCCACCGGCACGATGGAGCCGATGTTCAGCCAAGTCCAGCCGCCGGTGGTGACCAGCGCGCCTGAGGCGAACGAGGTCACGGCCATGGTGGCAAAGACCATGAAGTTGATGGCCGCTTGACCCCGGTCTTTTTCTTCGGGCGTCCAAGCCTTCATCGACAGCGTGGTGCTGCCGGTGAACAAAAAGTTCCACCCCAGGCCCAGCAAGAACAAGGCCACCGTGAACTGCTGCAGTTCAATCCCTGACAGTGCCACCGCAATGCACCCCAAATTCAGCACCACGCCGGCGGACATGATGGGCAAGACGCCAAATTTTTTGATCAAGTGGCCCGTGAAAAATCCTGGCGCAAACATGCCGATCACATGCCACTCCAGCACGAAGGCCGCGTCGCTGAACCCAAAACCGCAGACCTGCATGGCCAGCGGTGTGGCAGCCATCAGCAAGTTCATCACGCCATAGCTCAGTGCAGCCGTAGAAGCGGCGACGATGAACACCGGTTGGCGCATGATTTC
>JAHECM010000090.1:5995-9156 GCA_024641725.1 Limnohabitans sp.
TTGGCATTCATGGGGACAGTGTAGGGGCCAAAGGGGCTTCAGGGCTGCTTGGCCAGCTCTTGCAACAGGCGCGCCGTCAGGTACAGGCGCGGCACGATGGAGTCGATCTCGATGTATTCGTCACGGGCATGAAAGCCCCAGCCAGCCAAACCCAGGCTTTCAAGCACCGCCGCCTTGCCCGAGCCGCTGGCAAAGCCCGCGTCGGTGCCCCCACCGGTGACGGGGTGGAAGAACAAAGCACGGCCATCGAGCTCGCCATAAATGGTCCGTGCACGCTGGGCCAGCGCCATGCCGCGTTCACCGGCCACATACGGTGGACGTCCAACATCCAGTTGAATGTGCACATGGGTGTCGGGCACGCGGTGGCTTTCTTGGGTTTTGGCGATCAAGGCCGCTTTGAGTTTGTCGGCGGCATCGGGTTTGAGCAAACGCACATCGGCCGTGGCCACGGCGCTCTCGGGGATCTGGTTGCGCACCAACCCGCCTTGGGCATAGGTCCAGTTGAGCTGGGCCCCGGCGATCCCTTTGGCAATGCCTTCGGTGGCCAGCATCTGGTGCGACAACTCGATCAAGGCATTGCGGCCCTCATCGGGCGCAGCGCCAGCGTGGGCCGCTTTGCCCTTGACTTCCATGGTGGCGGTGGCCGTGCCCGCAGCGGCAAGCAAGACGCCCTCGACCTTGGCCACGCTCTTGGCGGCTGTGGGTTCATAGGACAGCACCACGTCGTGCTCAGCCGCCAGCGACTGGATCAAGGCACCTGAGCCTGCTGAGCCGATTTCTTCGTCCGGGTTGAACAGCACGGTGAGGGTGGCAAAGTCGTTCCAGCCTTGCGACTGCAGCACCGCCAGCGAATGCAAGATGACGGCGATACCGCCCTTGTCGTCGGCAATGCCGGGGCCATACAAGCGGTTGCCCTCGAGCTTGTAGGGTTGGGTGGCCAAAATGCCGTCCGGGTAAACGGTGTCCATGTGCGCGATCAGCATGGCCTTGAGGCGGCCCTTGCCGGTGAGCACGCCTTTGACCATGACGCGCTTGCTGTTGGTGCTTGGGATGCGCTCGGTCTTGGCACCCAGCGCGTCGAGCCGAACTTGCGCCAAGTCGGCCACGCGCGAGATGCCTGCGATGTTGGCCGAACCCGACTCGATCAACACCAGCTTTTGCAGGGTCTCGATGACGGCCGGTTGCGCCGCCTGCGCGGCGGCAAAGATGGCTTCATCGCGCTGTTGGGCCCATGACCCGGCGGGCAAAGCCCACAAGCACGCAGCCAAAGTGGGCAGCAAAATCATTTTTTTCATGTGAGGCGCATCCATCCAAGTGATGGGAGCATCCTAAACGCCAATGGCGTGGGCGTGAACACGCGAAAACCCGCGCCTGCACGCCAGCGAGCAAGCGCCAAGCCGCCCGTTCGCTCAGCCCAGCGTCAAGGCCGACAACACCGCCAGCGGCGCGGTTTCAGCCCTCAGCACGCGTGGGCCCAAGGTGAGGGGCTTGAAACCCGCGGCCAAAGCGGCGGCTTCTTCGGCCGGGGCCAAACCGCCTTCGGGGCCGCTGAGCACCCACACGGCTTGCACGCCGCTGGCCACTGCACCCAAGGCCTGCGTGCCTGGCGCCAAAGACAGCACCCAACGCTCACCGGCAGCCGCATGGGCGATCCACTCTTTGAGGCTGACCGCCGGGTGAATGGTGGGCACGCGGTTGCGCCCGCATTGCTCGGCGGCGGCCACGGCCACGCCCTGCCAGTGCGCCAGCTTTTTGTCGGCGCGATCGCCCTTGAGCTTGAGCACACTGCGCTCGGCCATGAGCGGTGTCATGCTGGCCACGCCCAGCTCGGTGGCTTTTTCGACCAGCCAGTCCATGCGCTCGTTGGCGGTGATGCCGGCCAGCAAGTGCACGGCGCGGGCCGCTTCGCGCTCGACCGGGCGATGCGCTCCGACTTCCACGTCCACATCGCTGCGGCCCATGCGGGTCACGGTGGCGTCAAATTCGCCCCCTTCGCCATTGAACAAGGTGATGGTGTCGCCCGGCTGCAGGCGCAGCACCTGGACATGGCGGGAGGCACCGGGCGGCAGGCCGAGGGCTTGGCCGGTGGCCAGCGGGGCGGGGCAGTAAAAACGGGGCATCAGTGGCTCACCATTGGCGACTCATCGTCTGCGGCTCACATGCGGCCGTAGGCAAAGCCCACTTGCGGCGTGGTGCCCTCGATCTCGTCGATCAGCTTGAGCAGCGGGCCCAACTCGCGGTAGCGGTCGCAGGCCTTGCGGATGTAGTGGATGAAGCGGGGCGCGTCGGCCAGGTATTTGGGCTTGCCGTCGCGCAGCGTGAGGCGCGCAAAAATGCCGGCCACTTTGAGGTGACGTTGCAGGCCCATCCACTCCACGGCGCGGTAAAACGCGCCAAAGTCGCTGTGCCAGTCTTCAAAGTCCATCAGCCCGGCTTTGCGGGCTTTTTCCCAGTAGCGGATGGTGATGTCGAGCACGAAGTCTTCGTCCCAAGTGAGGAAGGCGTCGCGCATCAAGCTGGCGATGTCGTAGGTGATGGGGCCATACACCGCGTCTTGAAAGTCCAGCACGCCGAGTTGTTCACTGTGGTGGGGCATCATCAAATTGCGCGGCATGAAGTCGCGGTGGACGTACACCTGGGGCGCAGCCTGGTTGCGCATCACGATCAGGCCCAGGGCTTGGTCCAGCGTGTCTTTGTTTTTGCCTTCGAGCGTGACGCCTTTGTGCTGGCCCAAATACCAGTCCGGAAACAGGCTGACCTCGCGCTGCAGCAAGGCCGCGTCGTAAGGCGGCAGCATGCCGGGGCGGGACGCGAGCTGCCACTGCAGCAAGCTGTCCACAGCCTGCATGTACAGCGCGTGGTTGGCCTGGGGGCGCTCGGGGTCGATGGCCGACATCATGGTGTCCTGGCCCAAATCGGTCAGCAGCATGAAGCCCTGCGGCTCGTCCCAGGCCAGCACTTCGGGTGCGCGCAGTCCAGCGGCTTGCATCAGGGCCGCGATTTTGACAAACGGCGCCGAGTTTTCCTTGTCGGGCGGGGCGTCCATCACGATGCGGCTGTCGCCCGAGGCGGTGTCCAGCCGCAAATAGCGGCGAAAGCTGGCGTCGGCCGAGGCGATGCGCAGGGTCTCAGGTCGCAGCCCCTGGGGGGTCGCTACAGCG
>JAHECM010000106.1:0-1268 GCA_024641725.1 Limnohabitans sp.
CTCCGCTCGATGGCCGTTACGCCAGCAAACTCAACGCACTGCGCCCGCTGGTGAGCGAACTCGGTTACATGCACCGCCGCGTGCAGGTCGAGATGGCCTGGTTCATCGCCTTGTCGGATGCGGGTTTTGACGAATTCAAGCCGCTTTCGCCCGGTGCGCGCAGCTACCTCACAGGTCTGGTCAAGCACTTCAGCGAAGCTGACGGGGTGGCCATCAAAGAATTCGAGAAGGTCACCAACCACGATGTGAAAGCCGTGGAGTACTGGATCAAGTCCAAGTTCAAAGACCGCCCTGAGTTGGAAAAGGTCGCCGAATTCGTGCACTTTGCCTGCACCAGCGAAGACATCAACAACACCAGCCACGCCCTGCAGCTCAAGGGCGCGCGCGCGCAGGTCATCTTGCCGGGCTTGGACGGCTTGATCGCCAAGCTGCGCGACATGGCGCACACCTTTGCTGCTGTGCCCATGCTCAGCCGCACCCATGGCCAGACCGCCAGCCCCACCACGGTGGGCAAAGAAATCGCCAACGTGGTGATGCGCCTGAAGGGCTGCCGCGACAAAATTGCCGCCGTCCAACTCATGGGCAAGATGAACGGCGCGGTGGGCAACTACAACGCGCACCTGTCTGCCTGGCCCGACTTTGACTGGGAAGCCTTTGCGCAGAAAGTGGTCGAAACGCCTGAGCTGGGCGAAACGCAAGACAGCCACTGGGGCCTGGGCCTGACTTTTCAGCCCTACAGCATCCAGATCGAGCCGCACGACTACATGGCCGAGTTGTTCGATGCCGTGGCGCGCACCAACACCATCTTGATCGACCTGTCGCGCGACATCTGGGGTTATGTGAGCTTGGGCTACTTCAAGCAGCGCCTCAAAGCCGGTGAAATTGGCTCGTCCACCATGCCGCACAAGGTCAACCCGATCGACTTTGAAAACGCCGAAGGCAACTTGGGCCTGGCCAATGCCGTGCTCAAGCACCTGTCCGAAAAACTGCCGATCAGCCGCTGGCAGCGTGACCTGACCGACTCCACGGTGCTGCGCAACATGGGGGTGGGCCTGGGCTACACCGCCCTGGCCTATGCCTCGCTCATGACCGGTCTGAACAAACTCGAACTCAACGAAGAGGCCTTGGCCGCTGACTTGGACGCCGCTTGGGAAGTGTTGGCCGAGCCGATCCAAACCGTGATGCGCCGCTATGGCGTGCAGGGCGCCTACGAAAAACTCAAAGAAGTCACCCGGGGCAAGACCGTGAGCGCGGCTGACCTGCATGGC
>JAHECM010000106.1:1368-9066 GCA_024641725.1 Limnohabitans sp.
GCGGACGAGGTGCTGCTGTACTGCTTCAACCACGCCGCCGAAGTCTGGTGGAAAGGCATCGAGACCAAGCTGACGCGCTTGGACAAATTGCAGGTCTGGCGCGTGCCGACCGAGAGTTCACAAGAGCTGGCCAAACTGGCCGAGCGCAGCATGCAGCTGCAGGCCACCGTACAAGAAGGTGAAGTCACTTTCAGCAGCGACAAGGGCAGCGTGCACATTGAGCTGACCCGCTGGAAGTGAGGGCCCAGAGGCTGGGTGCGCGGTCACCCCTGCGGCCAGGGTCCTGAGGTCAGGGTTTTGCGGGCAGGCCTCACGGCCCCGCCCCAAACTCACAGTTTGAGGTCCAGCGAGCCCTGCGCCTCGGCGGCGGCCTTGGCCCAGTGGCGGTCTTCGGCGGCACGCTCCGCATACCTGTTGAAGCGCCACGAGCTGCCTTCTACGGTGATGCGGTGCCACACGGCGCGTTTTTCGCCGGGTGTCATTTCCGTCCACAACTGCACTTCTTCAAAAGTTCGGCCGCAGCCCTTGCAGCTGTCATCGCCTTGGCTGGTGGAGCAAATCGCAATACAAGGCGTGTCGGGTGTGCTGGCGTACCAATCTTGCCAAGCCTCAGCGGCCGCCAATGGCAGGCTGAACTCGTCGGCAAAATCTTGCTTGAAATACACCATCTGGCCATACACATCGGCCAGCGCACGCAGCTCGCGTGGCAGGGCCACCCCGTCGGGCGAGGGGTTTTTAACGCGCCAGTGGTTGATGGCAGCTTCGATGTCGGTGATGTGGATGCCGGCCATGGTCTTCTTGTGTGGGAGGGGGATCATAGCGGGTTCATCCCAAAGCCCCCAGATCGGGCAGGGGCACCGAGAGATCGGTTCTAATCGGAACCCTGAAGGGGAGTAGCTCCCGCCCACAACCGAGCCGGTTGTGAACACGACAGATCGTCAATACGTGGCCATGATGACCTCATGCCCTCCGGTCTGTCGGGTACAAAGCCTTTTTGTACCGAGCAAGACCTTCGACCTCAACCCGTGCAGGGTCCGTCGAAGGCAAACCTCCCGTTTTGTCAAACACGCTTGCACGGACTTTGAATTCAAGTCACCGGAGTGATGCATGGAACTTTTCTCAACCCCTTGGTGGTCGGCCCTGTTGGCGATCATTCTCATTGACCTCGTGCTGGCGGGCGACAACGCCATTGTCATTGCCTTGGCCGCGCGCAGCTTGCCCCCAGATTTGCAAAAGAAAGCCATCGTCTGGGGCACGGTGGGTGCGATCGCCGTGCGCAGCGTCATGACGCTGGGCGTGGTGTGGCTGCTGCAAATCCCAGGCCTGATGCTGGTGGGCGGCCTGGGCTTGCTGTGGATCGCCTACAAGCTGCTGGCCGACACGGGGCACAGCGATGACCATGGGCCTGTAGCCGCCACCTTTTGGGGGGCCATGAAAACCATCATCGTGGCCGACGCGCTGATGGGCGTGGACAACGTGCTGGGCGTGGCCGGGGCCGCGCACGGCGCGTGGGACTTGGTGATCATTGGTTTGCTGGTCAGCGTGCCTATCGTGGTGTTTGGCAGTTCGGTGGTGCTCAAGTTGGTCGAGCGCTTCCCGGTCATCATTCAGTTGGGCGCGGCGGTGCTGGCGTTCACGGCCGCCAAAATGGTGATTGGCGAGCCCTGGTTGGACGGTGTGTTTGACGCGCCAGCCAACGCCTGGCTGCATTGGCTGGTGTATGCGGTGTCGGTCGTGGGGGTTTTGGGCTTGGGCACTTGGGCGTCCCGCCGCACCACCCCGACCGAGGCATAAGGTGCATGCGCTGGCACGCTGGGTCTGCGTGCAGGCTCAGCGTTGGCGCTGTTCTTGTTGCATCTCGCGCAGCTGCGTCTGGAACTGTCGCAAGCGAGCGTCCACGATGGACGCCTCAATGTGGTCTGCCGCTGGGCTGCGATCGCTGCGGATCAGGTCTTGCGCGGCGCGCAAACGGTCAATCGCCCCTGGCACGTCCATCTTGAGCCATTGGGCTTCGCTTTCGGCGCGCAAGGCAGCGACCGCTTGTCCCTGCGCACGCAACAAGCCCGCCAGCACCTGCCAGGCTTGGGCATCGGCCGGTGAGGCGGCAATGTGTTCGCGCAGTTGCCGCATCACGTCGGCCGCAGCGGCCGCTGCGGTCGGTGTTGGCCCGGGTGTCCGCGTTTGGGTCAGCGCTTGCGCCAAGGCCATCAACTCCGGGCGGGGCAAATGCCCCGGCAGACTCGGGCCGAGCAGGCGCACCACTTGGGCAAAATCGTTTTGCATGGCCAACGCCTCGGCCTGCAGCAGCCGCACCAAGCGGGCCGCCTCGGGCCTGAGCTGCACGGCCAGCGCCAAGGATTGCAGGGTGCTGTTGGCCCCTGGCCAGTCGCGCAGCAGCATGTGCGCCAAGCTGGCGGCGTAGAGTCGCCCGGCCCGCTCCCTTGGGCTCAGCTGTGAGCCCATGTCTTGTGCCCCGGCCACCCAGGCCCGCAAAGCGTCCACGCTGTTTTGCGACAAGACCCGTGCTCGGGCGGCCAGCAGGGCCTGCTCAAACTCATGCGCCGCGGTGCCCTTGCTGGGCAAGCTCAGTGGCAAACGGCCTTGCATGTCGGCAATGCGCTCGGTGGTCAAAGGGTGGCTGCGCAGATAGGGAAAGGCCCCGCTGTCGTTCACCCCTGCGGCTTGCTGGAGCTTGCCAAACATGCCCACAAAGCCCCGCGGGTCGTATCCGGCTTCGCTCAGCACGCCAAAGCCCACACGGTCGGCTTCGCGCTCCATGTCGCGGGTGTAGCTCAGCTGCGACTGGATGGCGGCGGCCTGACCCCCCACGATCAAAGCCTGGCCGGCCTGGCCGGAGCTGCTTTTGCTGGCCGCCAGTGCGCCCAAAATCATGGAGCCCAAAATCAGCGGGGTCATTTTGGACTGGCTGTCCATGGACCGGGCAATGTGGCGCTGTGTGACGTGGCTGAGCTCGTGCGCCAGCACAGACGCCAGCTCATCGTCCGACGAGACCACCGCGATCAGGCCCAGGTGCACGCCCAGGTAACCCCCGGGCAGGGCAAAGGCGTTGACCGAACGGTCGCGCCCCAGCAGCAAGCGCCAGGCAAAACGCTCGCGCAGCTCGGGCGACAGCTCGCCCCGCGCTGCCGCCGCTTGCAGCAAAGGCGTCCACAGCCGCTGGATGTACTCGTCCAGCACCGGGTCTTCGAGGTAGTCGGGGTCGCGGTACAACTCACGGGCGATGCGGTCGCCCAATTGGCGCTCGGCGCTCAGCGAGATGCTTTCGCCCTCGCCCAGCGAGGGCAAGGCACTGCGCTGCGCCCAGGCAGGCGGCAGGCTCAGGGTGCAAGCCAGCGCCACGGCGCACAAACGGGTTGGCCAGGGCCAAGAATGGGTCAGCGGTGGTCGGGTCAAACGGGCAAATCCTCAAGCGTGCAGGGCAGCGTTGGCCGTATCATGCGCCATTCTTGAGAAGATTTTGTAAACCTCTATTTCCGCAGGTAAAGCATGAGTTCCAGTGCCTCCAACTTGACCCATTTTGACGCCCAAGGCCAGGCCCACATGGTGGACGTGGGCCGCAAAACCAGCACCCACCGCGTGGCGGTGGCCACGGGACGCATCCACATGGAGCCCGCCACGCTGGCGCTGATCCAGTCGGGCACCGCCAAAAAGGGCGACGTGCTGGGCATTGCCCGCATCGCCGGCATCATGGGCGCCAAAAAGACCAGCGATCTCATCCCCCTGTGCCACCCCATCGCGCTGACCCGTGTGGCGGTGGAGTTGGAGGTGCTGGGCGCAGAAAACACCGTGGTGTGCACCGCCACGGCAGAAACCGTGGGCCAAACAGGCGTCGAGATGGAAGCCCTCACCGCCGTGCAGGTGGCCCTGCTCACCATCTACGACATGTGCAAAGCCGTTGACCGGGGCATGACCATGACCGGCATCACGCTGATGGAAAAGCACGGGGGCAAGTCGGGGTCGTGGGTGGCCAAGTAGAAAAGTGGTTGATATTCAATGAGTTAACTACGCCTGTGTTGTCATGGTCTGCTGTATGAGACGATCTTGATGCCGAGGTGACCCTGCAGCTCAACGCTGATTCGAGCCAGGAATGGCGTTTATCGCCATAGCTGAAGCCCTCAGGAAATCATGAGCAGGGCTTTCATCTTGGCCCTGACGTGCAACATCACGTCGGCCGGTACAAGGGCTTTTTTCTTCGCCCTACGCACTTTCCAATCCAAGGATTTGACTTGATCTGACAACACGGCGCAGTCAACACCGTCGACTTGGCTCAACACCTCGAACGGGTGTCCTTTGATTTTGGTGGTCATTGGACAGCAAACCATCAGTCCCGTTTTACCGTTGTAACTGGCCGGACTGATCACCAAGGCAGGGCGATGGCCTGCTTGCTCATGTCCGGCTTGGGGATCAAACTCCAGCCAGACCACGTCACCTGCATCGGGAACATAGCCGCGTGTGGCCATTACAAAGCCTCTTTGCCAACCGGCTTGCCAAAGCTGAATTCGCTGTGCGCGTTATCCGACGTGATGCCCGCCAGCAGCTCATCTAAGCTGTAAGTCACATTTTCTGAGGGCTGGATGGTGATGCGCCCGCGTGAAACGACCAGCTCCACTTTTTGCTCGAGAGCGTAACCCGCGGCCTTCAATGCCGCGGTGGGCAGACGCAATGCGGGACTGTTGCCCCATTTGCGGATGACAGCTTCCATAAAAATTCTCCTTGTACGTATCTACATTGTAGACACTTCCTTCCTGTGGATCAACACAAGCAGCGGGCTGCTAAGTCAATGCCCAAGGACGGACCCCAGCCCCGTTTACACAAAACTCTGTACACCCTTGGGCCAGGGCTTGCAAAAAATGGGCGCTGATGTCAGTGCGTTTGCCACTGCGATTGGAATGGCTCAGGCCAGCCAGCACGGGCTGGGTTGAGCAACGCACCCTCGGCCAGCGTGCTCACGTGCTGGTCCAGACTGACGATGCCGCCCTGCTCGCCTCGCATCAGGATGTGCGCGGCTTGGAGTTCATTGGGCTGGTTCAGCCCTGCCGCCCCGAGCAATTCAGCCAGTTGGGTCAATGTGTTGCCGTGAAACTGATGCACCCGTTGGGCTTTGTCGGTCACGACCACCGCTTGTTGACGGCGGGGGTCTTGCGTGGCAACGCCGGTGGGGCAGTGGTCGGTGTGGCAGCTCCTGGACTGGATGCAGCCGAGTGAAAACATGAAGCCACGCGCCGAATTGCACCAATCGGCGCCGAGCGCCAAGCAGCGAGCAATGTCAAACGCGGAGATGACTTTGCCGGCTGCGCCGATCTTGATGTGTTGACGCAATCCGGCACCGACCAGGGTGTTGTGCACCAAGCGCAAGCCCTCGCGCATGGGCATGCCCACGTGGTCGGTGAACTCCACCGGGGCCGCACCCGTGCCACCTTCGCCGCCGTCGACGGTGATGAAGTCAGGGTGTTGGCCGGTTGTGAGCATGGCCTGGACCAGTGCAAACCATTCGCCAATGTTGCCAATGCACAGCTTGATGCCAACCGGCTTGCCGCCTGACAGTTGGCGCAATTGGCAGACAAAGTCCAGCATGCCCGCGAAGTCCTTAAATGCACTGTGCCGCGCAGGTGAAATGCAGTCTTGTCCAACCGGTACGCCCCGGGCTTGGGCGATCTCGGCGCTGACTTTGGCTCCCGGCAGCACGCCGCCGTGACCGGGCTTGGCGCCTTGCGAGAGCTTGAGTTCAATCATCTTCACAAAAGGGGCAGTGGCCTGCTGTTGGAACCGCTCGGGGTCGAAGCGCCCTGCCTCGTCACGGCAGCCAAAATAACCCGAGGCCACTTGCCAAATGACGTCGCCGCCGTGTTGGTGGTGAATGGAAATGCTCCCCTCGCCGGTGTTGTGAGCGAAGCCGCCAAGGGCTGCACCTTTGTTCAGCGCTTTGATGGCGTTGCCAGACAGTGCGCCGAAACTCATGCCGGAAACATTGAGCACGGACATGGCGTAGGGCTGCGCACAGCGACCCTCGCCCACTTGGACCTTGAACGTGCTGGCATCTGGATGGGTTGGAAAGATGGAGTGGGCCAACCACTGCGTGTCTTCGCGGTACAGGTCTTGGATGGTGCCGAAACCTCGTTTGTCGTTTTGCAGTTTGGCGCGGGCATACACAATGGCCCGCTGGTTCCTGGAAAACGGCAATTTGTCATCGTCGCTTTCGAGAAAATATTGGCGAATTTCGGGCCGGATGTATTCCAAGGCGTAACGCAGACGACCGGTCAGTGGGTAGTTGCGGCGCACGGCATGTTGAGATTGCCTCAAGTCTTGCAAGCCCAGCAAGAACAGGCCCAAGCAAAAAACGGCAAAACCCAGAGAAAAGGGCAGGCTCAACAAGGCCAGCAGGCCCGTCAGCAGCCAGGGGCTATAGCGTGAGAAATTTCCAGTCAGGGCATTCATGGCGTCTCCAATGACAGGCCCAGCTTAACCCGAATGTTTGCCCAGGCACGGCGTGGTCATTTGGCTGTGAGGGGGCAGTTGTCCTCTTCATCCCATGGCACGGGGTCCGTTGAGGCCCCCATCATGGCGGTGTACTGGTCGATGCCGCAAAGGCTTGCTGCTGCCTTTGCTGGTGCAAGGCTACCAAGTCATCTCGGCCCAAGAGCCGGGCGCTGTCGATGACGGCTTGTACGACACGAGGCTCGGGGGAGTAGTGCAGCAGATCCAAACTGGTGTTGAGTGCCCACGCGGCGTTTTGGGCTGTGATGGGCGTGGTGGTCAGTTGGGCAAATGCCTGTGTCCGGTGGAAAAACAGGCTTTTTTGTGCTGCCGCATCGGGGTGGTTGCGCCAAAATGCAGCGCGTTGCGCCAGCGGCAAATACACCTGGCGCACCCGCCAATAATCGAGCGCCATGAGGCCGATCAAAACCAAGCCGCTCGCAGCAAGCCATCGCCTCGCGGGGTTTTTTTGTGAGCGCCAGCCCTGGCCCGCAGGCCAGAGCATCAGGAAGCACAGCAAAGCCGCCACCTGAAACGGGCCGTGCCAAAGTGGAAACTCCAACAGGCTGTGCAAGCCGATCATGGCCAGGGCGCCCCAGGCCAAGGCCTGCTCGCTGTGCCGCAATACCCAAGGGCGCATGGCCACGGCCCAAACGCCCAGGCTGCCCAGAATCGCCACAGCGGCGGGGATGCCCAGCTCGACGGCCAAGTGCAGCGGCAGGTTGTGGGCGTTGCCCAAGATGTCGCAAAAACGTGGCCCATCGACCGGGGTGATGTAGTGCGCGTATTTGAGCTCTCCCCAGCCCCAACCCCACCAGGGTTGCTGGCCGATCAGGTTCAGCACGTTGTGCCACAAGATCAGGCGGCTGCCGCAGCCATCGTTGCCGCCCATGCGCGCCATGGCGCTGACGCCTTCTTGCTGCGTCAAGGCCGACAAGGCTTGCGGCAGCAAGGCGTTCGCGAGCAAATAGAGGGCCAAGGCCCACAGGCTCCAGCGCCAAGACGGCGGAGTGATCCGTGCGGCCTTTGGCCATGACCAGACAAGGCACAAGGCCACGGCGAGCAGCATTTGAACCAGTCCAGTGCGCGAGGCGGTGGCCGCATTGCCCACGGCCAGCAGGGCCAGCATCCAAGCCGCATGGCGTGATCGCAGGCCCTGGGTTTGCCACCACAGCACCGCCATGACGCCCATGCTGGTCAGGG
>JAHECM010000113.1:0-2817 GCA_024641725.1 Limnohabitans sp.
GACTGCAGGGCTTGCCTCGCCCTCTGATTGGCCTGTTGGGGCCTGGGCTTTGCGCCTACAATAGCCCTCGTCTGCGGTGCATGCCGGGCTTTATATTTCCTTGAACCAATGCTCTTTGAGCTCGGGCTTGGTACATCGGCTGGTGAGCGTGATCGTCTCGCGTCAGATGAACCCAACGCCAGCCTGCCCTCGCCCACCTGAACCCCCGGTTCAGGATGACGGCTCGGTGGCATTCGCAGACACCTTTCACGCACATCCCCCCTTCACTTCATTCACCCCGCCATGATCATTGAACCTGTTTTGCTGGCCGAGTTGGCCGTTTTGGGCCTGTGCACGGGTTTTTTGGCGGGTCTGCTGGGCATTGGCGGGGGCATGATCATGGTGCCGTTCTTGACCTACTTGCTGGGAGAGCGTGGCGTTAGCCCTGACCTGGCCGTCAAAATGGCCATTGCCACATCGATGGCCACGATCATTTTCACCAGCGTCTCCAGTGTGCGTGCCCACCACAAAAAAGGCGCTGTCCGCTGGGACTTGGTCAAAGGTTTGGCGCCTGGCATCGTGATGGGCAGCTTGCTGGGCAGCATGGGTATTTTTGCGGTGGTCAAGGGCAGTTCGCTGGCCTTGTTCTTTGCGGCTTTCGTGAGCTTTTCAGCCACTCAGATGTTTTTGGACAAAAAGCCCGCCCCGACTCGCCAAATGCCCGCCTTTGCCGGGCAATTGGGAGCAGGTGGCGTGATCGGCTTGCTGTCGGGTTTGGTGGGGGCTGGCGGTGGCTTCATCAGCGTGCCCTTCATGGCGTGGTGCAATGTCGCCATTCACAATGCCGTGGCCACCAGTGCTGCGCTGGGCTTTCCGATCGCGTTGGCGAATGTAGCGGGTTACATCGCCAGCGGCATGGCGCTGGACCATTTGCCCGACTATTCCTTCGGCTACCTGTGGTTGCCTGCTTTGGTGGTGATTGCCACTTGCAGCGTGTTCATGGCCCCAATTGGTGCGGCCACCGCGCACAAGCTGCCGGTCAAACAACTCAAACGTGTGTTTGCAGGCACCTTGTTCCTTTTGTCGGCTTACATGCTTTTCAAAGGTTTGTCGGCCTGATCCGAATGTGTGGGGCAGTCAAGGGTTGATGCACCAAGGGGCTTGGTCATGCACCAAGCCCATCCACAGGGCCCAGCCTGACGTGGCCATCAAGGCCAAGCCAGCCAGCCGAATGCCCCATGAGCCGTCACCCAGCGAGCGCAGTTTGAGCAGCAACCAGGGGCCCGCCCACAGACTGACGCTCGAACCCATGGCGAACAAGGCCATGACCAAGCCCCCCTCGAGCGGGCGAGAAGTCAACCCCGCCACCATGACGGCCGAATACAGCAAACCGCATGGCATCAAGGCCCACAGGCTGCCCACCACCGCAGGTGCGGCCCGGCCCCAACGGGCATTGACCCCCCGCACACGGGCCCACAAACGGCGTGCGCTTTGGTCCAGCCACACAGGTTGGCGGGCATACACCATGAGCCAAAAGCCCAAGGCCATGGCGGCCACATGGAGCATGCTCCACGCCGGACGCAAGGCGGCCGACTGAACCGTCAAGGCCCCAAAAAGCTGCACACTGACCGCTGCAGTGACCCCCAGCAAGGCGTAGCCCAACACCCGCCCCACTTGGAACGCGGCCAGAGCTTGCGCGCGCCGCTCACCCGCCGCTTGGCCCAGCCCCGCGCACGCGGCGCCGCACATGGCCACACAATGCGGCCCACCCGCCAGCCCCATGAGCAAACCGGTCAGTGCCAAAGAACTTTGCATGAAGGATCAAATGATTTTTGAAAACCGGGTGCGGTTGCGGTCTGCCTGCAAATAACGGTCAAACACCATGGCCACACCCCTGACAAAGAACCAGCCCATGGGCGTCACTTGGATGCCTGTGGCGCTGAGTTCCACAAGGCCCTGATTTTGCATGGCTTCTAGCGCCAGCATCTCGGCGGCAAAGTACGACTTGAAGTCCAACAGCCACGCCAGCTCGATGGACTCAAATTGCAAGCTGCCTTGGCACATCAAGGCCATGATGACGGATCGGCGCAACAGGTCGTCGCGCGACAAGGCCAGGCCGCGCACGATGGGCAGGTGGCCCAGGTCGAGGGCGTCGCAGTACTCTTCCAGCGTCTTGGCGTTCTGGCTGTACGTGCCGCCAACGCGGCCAATGGCCGAGACCCCCAGCGCAATCAGGTCGCAGTCGGGTTGGGTGCTGTAACCCTGAAAGTTGCGGTGCAAGCGTCCCTGCCGCTTGGCCACCGCCAGTGCATCGTCGGGCAAGGCAAAGTGGTCCATGCCCACGTACACATAGCCTGCGTCCATGAGGGCGTCCATGGAGCGCGACAACATGGCCACTTTGGCCCCTGCCGCAGGCAGTTCTGCGGCGTGAATGCGGCGCTGCGGCTTGAACCGCTCTGGCAAATGGGCGTAGGCATACAGCGCAATGCGGTCTGGCCGCAAGTCGTTGATCTGGGCCAGGGTGCGGTCAAAAGAGTCAGGCGTTTGCAATGGCAGGCCATAAATCAGGTCCACATTGACCGACTCAAAGCCCATCGCGCGGGCGGCCTGCACCAACTCAAAGACTTGCTGCGCGGGTTGAACGCGGTGCACCGCTTTTTGCACGGCTGGGTCAAAATCCTGCACGCCAAAACTCAGCCGGTTGAAGCCCAGCTCGGCCAGCACCGCCAAGCGTTGGGTGTTCACGGTACGCGGATCAACCTCCACCGAGTACTCACCTTCCGGGGTGAATTGAAAATGGCGTCGCAACATGGCCATGAGCTCGCGCAACTCGTCGTC
>JAHECM010000113.1:2917-9006 GCA_024641725.1 Limnohabitans sp.
AAGACGTGCTTGGCCACCGAAGACGGGCGAGATCAGGTCACGGGGTTTCAGATGGCTGGCGAAATCATTGGTTTGGACGGCATCGTGAACGATCGCCACACCTGCGATGCGGTGGCGCTGGAAGACGCCGAAGTGTGCGTCATGCCTTTTGAAAGCATCGAGCAACTGTCACGCGAGGTCACGGCGCTGCAAAGCCATGTGCACAAGATCATGAGCCGCGAAATTGTGCGAGAGCATGGCGTGATGCTGCTGTTGGGCAGCATGCGGGCCGAAGAGCGGTTGGCGGCATTTTTGCTGAACCTGGTGCAGCGCTTGCACTCCCGGGGCTTTTCTCAATCGGAGCTGGTGCTGCGCATGACCCGCGAAGAAATTGGCAGCTATTTGGGCCTGAAGCTCGAAACCGTCAGCCGCACCTTCTCGAAGTTTGTGGAAGACCGCATCGTCGAGGTCAAGCAGCGTCACGTTCGGATTTTGGACACCGAGGCCTTGCAGCGGCTGGTGAACCACCAACCCGCCTGCCTCTGACCGCGCCCAAAACAAAGGCGCCCGCCTGTCGCCTCAGCAGCAACCTTCGCCATCGCGGGCACAGTCTTGGGGGCGCTGGCCTTCGGGTACCGGGCAGCGGTTGACCTCAAAAGGCGACATGGACAGCAGTGTCGTCAAGCCGCTGGACACCATGGTCAAAGCCCAAAAGACAAAAAATGCCAGCGTGTACACGCCCTGACGCGACACCGCCAGCGGGTGGCCAAACCACTGCAGGTCTGCCGGATCGACCAGCGCGAACACCAGTATTTCGAACAAACCGGCCACCAAAAAAGCGGGCCAGGCAATCCACATCATGCGTTGGGCAAACATTGTTTTGTCTCCTGTCACTGTTCAACAGCTGGTTTTATTTGGTTTTATCGGGCAACACGCCCGTGGCCGCATGGTTGCGAGCCTGCATGGCTGGCGCCAGCGCAATGCCCTTGTCGGCCTGGACCGACGACACGTTCGACGAGGCCTGCTCGGTGCTCAGCACCGGGTCTTGCCCCTTTGCCGCCAGATAAAAAGTCACAAAGCTGGCCACCACCACAATGGCAGGCCCCGCCACCACCAGCCAAACATGGGGAAAGTGCCACCAAGCGCGGGGCGCGGGGTTTGAAGTTGTTGAGTTCATGTGCGTGTATGCCTTGCTGTGTCAGCGTGGAACCAAGAAAACCGATTTTTCTTCCAACTCCCCGAGCAAATGCGCGCCGTCCTCAAAAGACTGGATATGGAATTGAATCGGGTGCGAGCCGGGCTTGGCCGCCTCGTAGGGCAGTTGCAGGCGCACCGACACCCAGCGCGATTCGGTGGCGTTGACCTCCCATGCCTGCTCATTGGCGATTTGCAGGCCTTGCAAGCCGGACACCGACAGTTTGAAATTCAGGGGTTTTTCGGCCGCGTTCATGATTTGCAGGCGATAGACATTCTCTAAGTTGCCCCCTGCCACGATGCGCGCCAGTGTGGTTCGGTCAGACACCACATCCACCTTGAACGGCTTGCGCACGCTCAGGCTGACAAACAAGGCGGTGATCACCACCAACAAAATGCCGATGTACAGCAGCACGCGGGGGCGCAACACATGGCGCAGGGTTTGCTTTTGCGACCAGCCTTGGGCCATGGCGTTCTCGGTCGAGTATTTGACCAAGCCGCGCGGGTAGCCGACTTTGTCCATCACCGTGTCGCACACGTCGGCGCAAGCCCCGCAACCAATGCACTCGTACTGCAACCCTTTGCGAATGTCGATGCCGGTGGGACAGACCTGCACGCACAAAGTGCAGTCCACGCATGCGCCCAGGCCCAATGCTTGGGTGTCGGCTTTTTTGGAGCGGGCGCCACGCGGCTCACCACGCTGTGCATCGTAGGTAACGATCAGGGTGTCTTTGTCGAACATGGCACTTTGAAAACGCGCATAGGGGCACATGTATTTGCACACCTGCTCGCGCATGAAGCCTGCGTTGCCGTAGGTGGCAAAGCCATAAAAGAACACCCAAAACACTTCCCATGAGCTCATATTGCCCAAGAAGAACTCCATGCCCAGCTCACGAATCGGGGTGAAGTAGCCCACAAAGCTGAAGCCCGTCCAAATCGAAATGCCCAGCCAAATCAGGTGCTTGTACCATTTCTTGACCAGCTTTTCGAGCGACATGCCCGACGCGTCGAGCTTCATGCGTGCGCTGCGGTCGCCTTCGACCTTGCGCTCCACCCACATGAAGATTTCGCTGTACACGGTTTGCGGACAGGCATAGCCGCACCAGAGCCGACCGGCGATGGCGGTGAACAAGAACAAGGAAAACGCCGCAATCACCAAGAGTGCGGTCAGGTAAATGAAGTCCTGCGGGTACAGCACGATGCCGAAAATGTAAAAACGGCGAGCGCCCAAATCAAAGAGCACCGCTTGGCGCTGGCCCCACTCCAGCCAAGGCAAGCCATAAAACACCAACTGCGTCAGGAAGACCACCATCCAGCGCCATTTGGCAAAAATGCCCTGCACGCTGCGGGGGTAGATTTTTTGATGCGCCACATACAGTGACACCATTTTTTCATCGTCCTCAGTGGCGGGCTCGGTCAAAGGCACGGGCGTGATGGGCACAATTTTGCGCGGTGGTGTTGCTTTGGGGTCCACGGACTTTGACTTTATGAGAATTAAAAATGGGCACCCAGCTCTTGTGAACGGGTGCCCAGGAGTTCAGTGCGGCAGCCTTACTTCGCTGCTGCGCTCTTGTTGTTGGACAAACCCCAGACATACGACGCCAACACATGGATCTGGCCTTCGGTCAGCTTGCTCGCTTGCGCAGGCATCTGATTGATTTTGCCGTTGTTGATCATGTTGACGATGGCGTTTTCGCCCCACCCGTGCAGCCAGATGTCATCGGTCAAGTTGGGCGCGCCCATGACCGGGTTGCCCTTGCCGTCCATGCCGTGGCAGGCGGCGCAGGCACCGAACTTGGACTTGCCCAAGGCAGCGCGCAGCGAATCGTGCGGGCTGCCAGACAGGCTCAGCACATAGTGGGCCACATTGCGCACATCGTCTGGTGAGCCTACCGCAGCAGCCATGGGGGGCATTTGCCCCATGCGGCCTTGGGTCAGGGTTTCTTTGATCTTCTCAGGCGAGCCGCCGTGCAGCCAGTCGGCATCCGTCAAGTTGGGAAAGCCCTTGCTGCCGCGCGCGTCCGAGCCATGGCACTGGGCGCAATTGTTCATGAACAAGCGGTCGCCAATGGCCATGGCCTGAGGGTCTTTGGACACGTCCTCCACCGGCATGGCTTGGAACTTGGCGTACAACGGTGCGACTTGCTCGTTGGCCTTGGCCACCTCGGCCTCGTATTGGCCTGCCGAAGTCCAGCCAAACTTGCCCGCAAAGCTGCCTGCGCCGGGGTACATGGCCAAATAGACGAACGCAAACAAAATGGTGATGATGAACAAGCCCACCCACCAGCGCGGCAGTGGGTTGTTCATCTCGCGCAGGTCGCCGTCCCAGACGTGGCCCGTGGTGTTGTCATGGGCCGTCATTGCTTTGGCTTTGCCGCTGAACCACAGCAGAAGCAAGCAGGCAATGATGCTGACCAGCGCGAGTCCGGCGACATACAGGTGCCAGAAATTGCTGATGAAGTCACTCATATGGATTCCTTTGATTTCTTGTCGAGCGAAGCGGCTCAGTCGTCTTGACCGAACGGCAGCCGGGCGGCTTCTTCAAACCCGGCTTGGTTGCGGCGGGCCATGGCCCACCAGCAGATGCCGATGAACACGGCAAATGTCACAACCGTCACAATGGCGCGCAGGGTGTTGATGTCCATGGTCATGCCCTCGTTCATTTGCGGTGGATGCCCATGCCTTGCAAGTAGGCAATGACGGCGTCCAGTTCGGTTTTGCCTTTCACGTCCTCAGACGCTTTGGCAATTTCTTCGTCGCTGTAAGGCGCGCCCAAGGTGCGCAGACCCTTCAGGTGTGCTGGCAGGCTGGCCCCGTCCACCGGGTTTTTCTCAAGCCAGGCGTAGGCGGGCATGTTTGACTCAGGCACCACATCGCGTGGATTGGTCAAGTGGATGCGGTGCCATTCGTCGCTGTACCGTCCGCCCACACGGGCCAAGTCTGGACCGGTGCGCTTGGAGCCCCACTGGAAGGGGTGGTCATAAACGAATTCGCCAGCCACCGAGTAAGGGCCGTAACGCAAGGTCTCTGCGCGGAAAGGGCGAATCATCTGCGAGTGGCAGTTGTAGCAGCCTTCACGCACATAAATATCGCGCCCAGCCACTTGCAGTGCGGTGTAGGGCTTGAGGCCCTCGATCGGTTGGGTGGTGGATTTCTGGAAGAACAAAGGCACGATTTCGACCATGCCGCCAAACAGCAGCACGATCAGGATCAGCACGATCATCAGAAAGTTGTTGGTTTCGACTTTTTCATGGGACAAGCCGCCGCCCGAATTGTGATTAGCCATGTTGTTTTTCTCCTCAGGCGTGGGCTGCAGCAGCAGGAATCTGGACTTCCACCGAGCGACCGGATGTGGCCGTCTTCAAGGTGTTCCACAACATGATCAGCATGCCGCTGAGGTACAGCAAGCCGCCCAGCAAACGCAACACATAGAAGGGGAACGTGGCTTTCACCGACTCGACGAAGGTGTAGGTCAGTGTGCCGTCGGCGTTGACCGCACGCCACATCAGGCCCTGCATCACACCGGCAATCCACATCGCGGCGATGTAGATGACGATGCCGATGGTGGCGGTCCAGAAGTGGATTTCAATGGCCTTGACGCTGTACATCTTCTTTTGGCCAAACAGGCGGGGGATCAGGTAGTACATGGAGCCCATGGTGACCAGGCCCACCCAACCCAAAGCACCCGAGTGCACATGGCCCACGGTCCAGTCGGTGTAGTGGCTCAAGGCGTTGACGGTCTTGATGGACATCATCGGGCCTTCGAAGGTGGACATGCCGTAGAACGACAGGGACACGATCAAAAAGCGCAGGATGGGATCGTCACGCAGTTTGTGCCATGCGCCCGACAAAGTCATGACGCCGTTGATCATGCCGCCCCAGCTGGGGGCCAACAAAATCAAAGAGAACACCATGCCAATGGATTGCGTCCAGTCCGGCAGCGCGGTGTAGTGCAGGTGGTGAGGACCGGCCCACATGTAGGTGAAGATCAGCGCCCAGAAGTGCACGATCGACAGGCGGTACGAATACACCGGACGCTCAGCTTGCTTGGGGATGAAGTAATACATCATGCCCAGAAAACCTGCGGTCAAAAAGAAGCCCACCGCGTTGTGGCCGTACCACCACTGCACCATGGCGTCTTGCACACCGGCATAGGCCGAGTACGACTTGAAAGCGCCCACAGGCAAGGCGGCGCTGTTGACCAAGTGCAGCAAAGCCACGGCAATGATGAATGCACCAAAGAACCAGTTGGCCACATAGATGTGGCGCACTTTGCGCGTGCCCACGGTGCCAAAGAACACCACGGCAAAGGCCACCCAGACCAGGGTGATCAAAATATCGATGGGCCACTCCAGCTCAGCGTATTCTTTGCCTTGCGTGTAGCCCAAAGGCAGTGAGATGGCCGCCGCCAAAATGACCACCTGCCAGCCCCAAAAGGTGAAAGCGGCCAGCTTGTCGCTGAACAGGCGCACTTGGCAAGTGCGCTGCGCCACGTAGTAGGCCGAAGCGAACAGACCGCAGCCGCCAAACGCAAAAATCACCGCGTTGGTGTGCAAGGGGCGCAAACGGCCATAGGTCAGCCATGGGATGCCCATGTTCAGTTCGGGCCAGGTCAACTGGGCGGCGATGATCACGCCCACCAGCATCCCGACCACGCCCCACACCACCGTCATGACGGCAAACTGCCTGACAACTTTGTCGTTGTATGCAGTGGCTTGCATGTTGGGAAATATCATTTTCACCTCGTTTTTGTAAATCAACCGTGCCATTTTCGCGTGTGTAACGGTCCGTACACTTGATGCATATCAATCGTTGCGCAGTATCCGCTCACCTTCGGCCTCAATGTCTTCAAATTGCCCACGGTGGATGGCCCACCACAAACCACCCAAGATGAAGAACACCAAGCCCACCGACAG
>JAHECM010000115.1 GCA_024641725.1 Limnohabitans sp.
TTGGCGTTCTTGACGTAAGCCGGTGTGTTGAGGTTCAGGCCCTGCATCACGGGTGAGTTCATGGGGAAAGCTCCAAGTTTTAAAAATCGTTTTTTCAAAAAACCCGCTCAAAGGCGCTTTCAAAAAACGACACTGCGCAAAAACGGCCACAGCCATGGGGGGCTCATGTAACCGCGTGGTAACTGGCAGGGCCCTCGATTTTAGGGAGGCCACCTTCCATGTGCCTGTCGGGCAAGCCTAAAACTATGCAAAAAATGCATAAATTTATGCGGTGGCTGTTTTGAGGCAACAAAAAACCCGCCAAGGGCGGGTTGTTTGGCAGGCTTGAAGGGGTCAGGCCATGAAGATGGCGATGAAGGCCAACAGAAAAATCAGCAGTGCGCCCACAACGGGGATGACCACTGGAATGTGTTTGACCACGTCTTCGACGGGATCGTGGGACGTTTGTTCGTTGTGAGCAGACATGGGAATCTCCGGATTCATGAATGGCGCTATTGTAGCCAAGCCGATCTGGCAACTGGCTGACGGCTGAAATGCCGGCCGAAATAGGCTTGAAAGAGTGCAGGTCGTCACATCAGCGCGTAAGTGGTGCTGGCCCTGAAAACGCTTTTGCCGTCCATCGCCCCGCGCAGGTCGATTTCGCCAAACGCCATGCTCTTGCCCACCCGCAGCACCCGGGCACAGACCAGCGCGTCCTGGCCCGACAGGGGCTTGAGAAAGGTGCTCGACAGTTGCACCGTGCTGCAAGGCCGAAACTCGCCAAAGTGGCTGATCAAGGCCAGCACCATGGCCGTGTCGGCGGCGGCCATCATGGCCTGGCCGCACAGCATGCCGCCCACGCGGGACAGCTGGTCGCTTTGCGGCAGGCGCAAGGTGACCTCGCCGGGCGTGGTGCTCACGACTTGCAAGCCGAGGGCCTGCACCCAAGGGGCAAACAAATCGCACAGGGCTTGTTGGAGGGTTTCGGGGGTGGCGGTGGGGGTCATGCGGTATGGGGTGAAATCCAGGTGCTGTATTTTCATCGGTTTACACCCGGGAATGGTCCATTGACAAAGCCTAGGGCGCTGGGCAGACTCAACAAAGCAAGTGCTTGCTTGATTTGTAAAAACACCGTTTTTCAGGCACTTGCATGCACCCCTGGAGACGGCATGAGCTACAAAAGTGTGTTTCGCCCTGGCCTGTTGGATGGGCAGGCGGTGATCGTGACGGGCGGTGGCTCGGGCATTGGGCGCTGCACCGCGCACGAGCTGGTCAGCCTGGGGGCCAGCGTGGCGCTGGTCGGGCGCAAGATCGACAAACTCTTGGCCGTGCAAGCCGAGATCGCGGCGGTGGGCGGCAAAGCCTCCATCCATGTCTGTGACATCCGCGAAGAAGAGCAGGTGCAGGCCACTGTGGCCGCTGTGCTGGCCGCGCACGGTCGCATTGACGGGCTGGTCAACAACGCCGGAGGGCAGTACCCCTCGCCGCTTGAAAAAATCAGCGCCAAGGGCTGGGACGCGGTGGTGCGCAACAACCTCACGGGCGGCTTTTTGATGGCGCGCGAAGCCTACACGCAGTGGATGGCGCAGCACGGCGGGGCCATCGTCAACATCATTGCCGACATCTGGATGGGCATGCCCAGCATGGGCCACTCGGGTGCCGCGCGCGCGGGCATGCTCAACTTCACCGAGACGGCGGCTCTGGAGTGGGGCCCGGTGCGCGTCAACGCGGTGGCACCGGGCTGGATCGCGTCGAGTGGCATGGACCAGTACCCGCCCGAGATGGGGCCGCTGATTCGAGGCATGGGCAAGATGGTCCCTGTGCAGCGCATGGGCACCGAGAGCGAGGTGTCTGCGGCCATCGTGTTTTTGCTGTCCGAAGCGGCGGCGTTTGTGTCGGGCGCTTGCTTGCGGGTGGACGGTGCAGCCCCCAACGCCAAGCGCGTTTGGCCCGAGGTGGGCACGGGTGGCAAGACCGCGGCCTTCAATGGTTTCCATTTGGCCACCACGCCCCGCGTGCTGCAGGACTTGGCATGAGCGCAAACCAAGAACACATGCTGGCGCTGATCGCGCAGTGGCGCGGAATCGAAGAGCGCACGCGAGCCCGCAGCGCGCAAGCCGGGCCGCTGTACGCCAAACGCGGCCAACTGCTGCCGCGCGAGCGGGTGCAGCGCTTGCTGGACCCGGGCACGCCGTTTCTCGAACTGTCGTCGCTCGCGGGCTGGCTGCAAGACACGCCCGACCCGGACAAGTCCACCGCAGGCGGCGGTCAGATCGTGGGCATTGGCCTGGTCTCGGGCACGCGGGTGTTGCTTGTGGCCGACGACGGCGGCATCGACGCGGGCGCGTTGCAACCCATGGGCTTGGAGAAGCTGCAACGTGCGCAGCAGATCGCCTTGGACAACGGCCTGCCCTTCATCCACTTGGTCGAGTCGGCCGGAGCCAACTTGCTGCAGTACAAGGTCGAGCAGTTCGTCCACGGCGGGCGCAACTTCTACAACCTGACCCGCCTGTCGGCGGCGGGCATTCCGGTCATTGCTGTGGTGCATGGGCCGTCCACGGCGGGCGGCGCGTACATGACGGGTTTGTCCGACTACGTGATCATGGTGCGCGGACGAGGCCGGGCCTTTTTGGCCGGGCCGCCCCTGCTCAAAGCCGCCACGGGCGAAGTCGCCGACGACGAAACCCTGGGCGGTGCCGACATGCACGCGGGCGTGTCGGGCTTGGCCGAGTACGTGGCCGAAGACGATGCACACGGCATCGGCATGGCGCGCGAGCTGGTCGCGTCGCTGGGTTGGCAGGCGCAGGGCACGGTCTGGCCCGATGGCCCCGCGCCCTTGCAAGACCCCGAAGGTTTGCTGGACCTCTTCTCTCCCGACCACAAGACCCCGGTGGACATGCGGGGCGTGATTGCCCGCATCGTGGACGCTTCGGCCTTTTTGGAATTCAAGGCCGCGTATGGCAGCGCCACGGTGTGTGGCCATGCGGCCATTGCCGGGCAGCGCGTGGGCATCGTCACCAACAACGGCCCCATCGACCCGGCGGGCAGCACCAAGATCACGCATTTCGTGCAGGCCTGCGACCAAAGCGGCTTGCCCATCGTGTGGCTGCAAAACACCACCGGCTTCATCGTCGGCAAGGACGCCGAGCAGGCGGGCATGATCAAGCACGGCTCCAAGCAGATCCAAGCGCTGTCGAATCTGCGGGTGCCGCAAATCACCATCCAGTGCGGTGCCTCTTTCGGTGCGGGCAACTACGGCATGTGCGGGCGGGGGTTCGGGCCGCGCTTTTTGTTTGTCTGGCCCAACGCCCGCACGGCGGTGATGGGGCCACAGCAAGCCGCGGGCACCATGGCCATCGTGCTCGAAGACGCGGCCCGGCGCAAAGGCGAGGAGCCCGATCGCGCCAAGTTGCAAGCCATGCAAGACAAGATCGTGCAGACCTTCGAGCGGCAAATGAGCGCTTTCTACACCTCGGGCCTGCTGCTCGACGACGGCGTGATTGACCCGCGTGACACCCGCCGCGTGTTGGCCCTCACGCTGAAAATTTGCACCGAAGCCCAACACAAAACCCTGCGCCCCATGCAGTACGGCGTGGCGCGCCCCTGACCACCGCAGCGAACTTGACGAGGAGACCCCGCATGCAACTGACCCACGAACACGAAGAGCTCAAGCGCAACCTCAAGCGCTTCATCGACGACGAGATCAACCCGCATGTGGACGAATGGGAAAAGGCCGAAATTTTTCCGGCCCACGAGGTCTTCAAAAAGCTCGGTGCGCTGGGCTACCTGGGCCTGACCAAGCCCGAAGCCTATGGCGGCGCGGGCCTGGACTACTCGTACGCGGTGGTGATGGCCGAGGCGCTGGGCCACATCCAGTGCGGCGCTTTGCCCATGGCCATTGGGGTGCAGACCGACATGTGCACCCCGGCGCTGGCGCGCTTTGGCTCGGACGCCTTGCGCGCCGAGTTTTTGGCCCCCGCCATTGCGGGCGATGCTGTGGGTTGCATCGGCGTGTCGGAGCCGGGCGCGGGCTCGGACGTGGCTTCGGTCAAGACCACTGCCCGCAAAGACGGCGACGACTACATCATCAACGGCGGCAAGATGTGGATCACCAACAGCTTGCAAGCCGACTGGATGTGCCTGCTGGCCAACACCTCTGACGGGCCGGCGCACAAAAACAAAAGCCTGATCATGGTGCCCATGAACACGCCCGGCATCACGGTGGCCAAGAAGATCCGCAAGATCGGCATGATGGCCAGCGACACCGGGTTGATCCACTTTGACGATGTGCGCGTGCCCCAACGCAACCGGATTGGCGAAGAAGGCATGGGCTTCACCTACCAAATGCAGCAGTTCCAAGAGGAGCGCTTGTGGTGTGCGGCCAACGCCATCCAGTCGCTCACCAACTGCATCGAGCAGACCATCGACTACACCGGCGAGCGCATGGCCTTTGGCCAGTCGGTGCTTGACAACCAGAGCGTGCATTTCAAGCTGGCCGAACTCAAGACCGAGGTCGAAGCCTTGCGCGCCCTGACCTACATGGCCACCGAGCATTACCTGGCGGGCAAGGACGTGACCGAATGGGCGTCCATGGCCAAGCTCAAGGCGGGCCGCCTGCTGCGCACCGTGCCCGATGCCTGCCTGCAGTACTGGGGCGGCATGGGCTTCACTTGGGACAACCTGGTCTCGCGCCTGTACCGCGATGGTCGCCTGGCCTCCATTGGCGGCGGGGCCGACGAGGTGATGCTGGGCATCATCTGCAAGTCCATGCACACCCTGCCCAAAAAGCGCTGACCCCATGCTGCGCACCGAACGCGATGGCCCTTGGTGGGTGCTTTGGCTGGACGCCCCGGCCAGCCGCAACGCACTGACCGACGAGATGGTCAGCGGCCTGCGCCAAGCGCTGGACGCTGCGGCCGCAGACCCGAATGTGCGCGCCGTGCTGCTGCGCGGCGCAGGCGGCACCTTTTGCGCGGGCGGCGACTTTGGCCGCTTTCGCAGCTTGATGGCCGAGCCTGCACCGACCCAAGGTCCAGACCCGATTGCGGTGTTCAACCGCGCCTTTGGCGCGATGCTCGAAGTGCTGGCCAGCAGCCCCGTGCTGACCCTGGCCTGCGTTGAAGGCGCGGCCATGGGCGGCGGCTGCGGCTTGGCCGCCGCCTGCGACGTGGTGCTGGCTACAGACACCGCCGTGCTGGCCACGCCCGAAGTCACGCTGGGTTTGCCGCCCGCGCAGATTGCGCCGTTTGTGGCAGCGCGGCTGGGTGATCGTCAGGCCTTGCGTTTGATGGCCAGCGGCCAGCGCGTGAACGCACAGGAGGCGCTGCGCATCGGCTTGGTGGACGAAGTGGTGCCCCAGGCCGAGATCGACGCTGCTTTGGCGCATTGGCAGCAACGCTTGCAGCGCGCCGAGCCCCAGGCCCTGCGTGCGAGCAAAGCCATCTTGGCGCAGCGCCGCGCTGGGGCCAGTTTGGGCGACACGCTGGACTTTGCCGCTGGGGCTTTTGCCCAGTCCTTGCGCAGCGGTACCGCCAGCGAAGGGCTGGCCGCCCTGGGGGCCAAACGTGCGCCCGCCTGGGCCACACCGAAAGACAGGCCATGAGCGCTTCATCCTCCATCGCGTCCCCATTGATCGCGTCCCCATTGGCCAGCCAATGGCCACTGCGTCCGTTTGACACGCTGCTCATCGCCAACCGGGGCGAGATCGTGGCCCGTGTGGCGCGCAGCGCCCAGGCATTGGGCATCCGCACCGTGGCGGTGTACTCCGACGCCGACCGCGACGCCCCCTTTGTGCGCAGCTGCAGCACGGCCGTCGGTATCGGGGGCGAGCGCCCGGCCGACAGCTACCTGCGCATCGACGCCCTTTTGGACGCCGCTCGCCGCAGCGGGGCGCAGGCCATCCATCCGGGTTACGGCTTCTTGTCCGAGAGCGCCGCGTTCGCGCAGGCCGTGATCGATGCGGGTCTGGTGTGGGTCGGGCCATCGCCTGCCGCCATCGACGCCATGGGCGACAAGGCCAGCGCCCGCCGCCGCATGCAGGCCGTGGGGGTGCCCGTTTTGCCCGGCACAGCGCACGCCAGCGAAGACCTGGCTGACTTGCAGGCGCAGGCCGCGCAGCTGGGCTGGCCCCTGATGGTCAAGGCCTCGGCGGGGGGCGGTGGGCGTGGCATGCGCTTGGTGCACGACGCCGCGGCTTTGCCCGATGCCTTGCGTGCCGCGCAGGCCGAAGCCCGCGCCGCCTTTGGCGATGGCCGCTTGCTGCTCGAGCGCGCCCTGCTCGCGCCGCGCCATGTGGAGGTGCAGGTCTTGGCCGACGGCCATGGCCAGGTGCTGCATCTGGGCGAGCGCGATTGCACGGTGCAGCGCCGCCACCAAAAGCTGATCGAAGAAGCGCCGTCGCCCGCCGTCAATGCGCTGCTGCGCCGACGCATGGGCGAGGCCGCTGTGCAGGTGGCCCGCAGCGCCAGTGAAGCGGGCTATGTGGGCGCGGGCACGGTGGAGTTTTTGCTCGACGCCGAGGGCCACTTCTGGTTCATGGAGATGAACACCCGGCTGCAGGTCGAGCACCCGGTGACCGAATGCCTCACGGGGCTGGACTTGGTGGCTTGGCAGCTGCGCATTGCCGCTGGTGCAGCGCTGGACATCGCGCAGGACGAGGTGCTGCAGCGCTTCGAGTCGGGGGGGCATGCCGTTGAGGCGCGGTTGTGCGCCGAAGACCCGGTGCACAACCATTTGCCGCAGTCGGGCACCTTGCTGCGCTGGCAAGCGCCTGCGGGCTTGCGCTGCGACGCGGCGCTGCAATCGGGCATGCAAGTCAGCCCGTTTTACGATTCCATGCTGGGCAAACTGATCGCCCATGGCCCTGACCGAGCGAGCGCTTTGCGCCAACTGGTCGATGGGCTGGACCGCACCCTGTGCATGGGCTTGCCCACCAACCGCGTTTTTTTGGCGCAGGTGCTGCGCCACCCGGTGTTTGCAGCGGGCGACTTCAGCACCGCCTTTTTGGCCCAGCATTTGGCCGCGCCGTTTCCGCCTGACGCGGCACACTTGCAAGGCTTGCTGGCGGTGTGCCTGGCGGCCCTGCCCGCCAGCCCGCTGCCGCCTCTGTGGGACGGATGGACATCGGCTGGGCGCACCGACACGGCCGTGCCCTTGCAAGTGCAAGGCGAGCGCCAGGTCTGGGTTTTGCACGGTCACCAGGGGCGCTGGCAGGCCGTTTGCGGTGAGCGCACGGTGGTGGTTGAAGACTTCCATGCCCAAGCCGATGGTCAAGCGTCCGCGCTCGTGTCTGCGCTCGTCAATGGACAGCTCGTGCAGGCTGCGCTGGTGCGCCAAGGCGTGCAGTTCTGGCTGCAATCGGGTGCGCTGGCGCTGCACGGGGAAGACCTGCGCTTGCAGGCCGTCAGCCGCGCCCAGACCGCCAGCAGCGGTGCGGTGCTGGCCCCCATGCATGGGCGCGTGGTGCGCGTCGAAGTCGCGCCGGGGCAAAGTGTGCAGGCGGGTCAAACCCTGTTGGTGATGGAGGCCATGAAGATGGAGCACCGCCTGCTCGCACCGATAGCCGGACTGGTCAAAAGCCTGCACGCCCAAGCGGGCGAGCAGGTGGCCGCACGCCGTGTGCTGGCCGAAATCTCGGCGGCAGATTGACCACGAAGGCCACACCATGAGCCCCTACACCGCCGCCCACGAAGACTTTCGCGCCACGGTCCGGCAGTTTGTCGAACGCGAGATTGCTCCTCACGTCAACGACTGGGACGAAGCCGCCGAGCGTGGCGAGTACTTTCCGCGTGTGCTGTACAAAAAAGCCGCCGACATCGGCTTGCTGGCGATCGGTTACCCCGAAGCCTATGGCGGCGTTGAGGCCGACAACCTGTACCGACTGATCGTGAGCGAGGAGGTCGCTCGGGCCGGTTCGGGCGGTGTGCTGGCGAGTTTGTTTTCCCACACCATCGGGCTGCCGCCCGTTGTGGCGCTGGGCTCGCAGGCGCTCAAGCAGCGCATCGTGCCCGAGGTGCTGTCGGGCGACAAGATTGCGGCGCTGGCCATCACTGAGCCCGGTGGCGGCTCCGACGTGGCGGCCATCCGCACCACCGCCCGTCTCGAGGGCAGCGACTGGGTGCTGAGTGGCGAGAAGGTCTTCATCACCTCGGGCCTGCGCGCCGACTGGCTCACGGTGGCGGTGCGCACGGGGGGGCCGGGGGCTGCGGGCCTGTCGCTGATCGCGGTGCCCGGCGACACACCGGGCCTCACGCGTACACCGCTGCGCAAAATGGGCTGGTGGGCCAGCGACACGGCGCACCTGCGTTTTGACAACTGCCGCGTGCCGCACGACCACCTGATCGGAGAAGAGGGCGCGGGCTTTCGGGCCATCATGACGAACTTCAACACCGAGCGCCTCACGCTGGCGGTGGGGGCCTGGGCTTTTGCCAAGGTCTGCTACGAAGACGCCCTCGACTGGTCGCGCCAGCGCAAGACCTTTGGTGCGCCACTGGTGGATCGCCAGGTGATCCGCCACAAACTGGTGGACATGCAGATGAAAATCGCCTCCTGCCAGCCTTGGTTGGAACAGCTGGCGCAAAAGCTCGACGCCGGTGACCACAGCCCCCGCACGGTGGCCGAGCTGTGCATGCTCAAAAACCACACCACCCAGACCATGCAATTTTGTGCCGACCAAGCGGTGCAAATTTTGGGCGGCATGGGCTTCATGCGCGGCACGCGCGTGGAGCGCATCTACCGCGAGGTCAAGGTCATGATGATCGGGGGTGGCTCAGAAGAAGTCATGAAAGAACTGGCGGGCAAACAGCTGGGCATTTGAGGCATTGGGCCACCGCGATGCAGCCCAGGGCTTGGCGGCCATCAAGGCGCGACCACCGCCCCTTCGATCTGGTGGCGCTGGAGTGCATTGGCCACAAAGCCATTGGCCTTCAGGTCGCTCACAAATTGGCTCAGCACTTGGTGCGCGCCAGCCGATCGGCTTTTGGGCAGGCCCATGGCCT
>JAHECM010000130.1 GCA_024641725.1 Limnohabitans sp.
GCGTCGTGCATGAAGCGCAGGGCCGCGAAGTCTTCCAGCGCAAAGCCCACCGAGTCAAACACGGTGATTTGCTGGTCGTGGTCGCGGCCGGTTTTTTGGCCGTTGAGCACTTGCCACAGTTCGGTCACTTCAAAGTCGGCGGGCATTTGCTGAATGTCGCCTTCCACACGCGACTGGGGTGTGAACTCGACAAACACTTTGCCCGCTTTGAGCACGCCAGCGGCCAGCTCGGTCTTGCCGGGGCAGTCGCCGCCCACGCCGTTGATGTGCATGCCCGGCTCCACCATGTCGGCGGTGATGATGGTGGCGTAGGCCTTGTCGGCGGTGACGGTGGTCACGATGTCGGCGCCCTTCACGGCTTGGGCCGTGCTGCTGCAAATCTCCAGCTTCAGGCCGCTGCCGCTCAGGTTGGCGGCCAGCTTGGCGGTGGCGGCAGGGTCAATGTCAAACAAGCGCACGGTGTCGATGCCCACAATGTGCTGGAAGGCGATGGCCTGGAACTCGCTTTGCGCGCCGTTGCCAATCAAGGCCATGATGCGGCTGTTTTTGCGGGCCAAGGTCTTGGCGGCCAATGCCGAGGTGGCGGCGGTGCGCAAGGCGGTGGTCAGCGTCAACTCGCTCACCAGGGTGGGCGCGCCAGTGGCCACGTCGGCCAGCACGCCAAACGCCATCACGGTGGACAGGCCGATCGCGGTGTTTTTGGGATGGCCGTTGACGTACTTGAAGCTGTAAGCGGTGTCGTCAGAAATCGGCATCAGCTCGATCACGCCGTCTTTGGAGTGGTTGGCCACGCGGGCGGATTTGTCAAAGTCTTGCCAGCGCAAAAAGTCGGCGCGGATGTTGTCGGCCATGCCCGCGATGCAGGCTTTCAGGCCCTTGCGGCGCACCAAAGCGACGGCGTCGGGCGCGCTCAGGTACAGGGGCGTGACGGAAGGCTTGGTGTGGGCGGCGTGGGTTGGGGTGTGGTGTGCGGCGTTGAGTGCGGTGTGGGGTGCGGTGTTCATGTTCAGGTCTTTTCTTCAAGTGGGCGGGTGGGCAGCGCATCTGCCGATTCGCGATGGATGAAGTTTCCCGGAACGCTGTGACAAGGTAAATCGACAAAAATGTGATGTTTTATGTGTTTACTTGTCAAAATGACAGTTGCGATTGACAATATGCAGCATGGACGACATTGACCAACGCCTCATCAGCCTTTTGCGGCAAAACGCCCGCATGAACATCGCCGACCTGGCGCACAAGCTCAAGGTGTCTCGCGGCACCGTCAACAACCGGCTGCGCAAGCTCGAAGACAGCCAGGTCATCGTGGGCTACACCATCAAGCTGCGGCCCGAGGCCGAGCCCGACCGCATCCGCGCCTGGATGGGCGTGCTGATCGAGGGCAACACCACCCGCCAAGTGATCGCCAACCTGCTGGGCGAACCCGGGGTGGTGGCGCTGCACGACACCAATGGCCGCTGGGACTTGCTGGCCGAAATCGAAGCCGCGTCCACCAACGAGTTGTCCGAGGTGCTCGAACGCATCCGCCTCATCAGCGGCATCCGCTCGACCGAAACCAACATCCATCTGGCCACGTACCGCTGAGTGGCCACGCCCAACATGCTGCCCAGCCGCTAGGGCTTTCCCCCTTGCCCGTCTGGCGCAACGGGCTACATTGGCTGCACCCCCATTCAGGAGCCCCGCATGAAAATCCGCGAAATCGCCAGTGGTCTGCAGTTCCCCGAAGGCCCGGTGGCGCTGGACGACGGCTCGGTGCTGCTGGTCGAAATTGCACGCGGCACGGTCAGCCGCGTTCTGCCCAACGGGCGTGTGCAGGTGGTGGCCGACCTGGGCGGCGGCCCCAACGGCGCGGCCATCGGGCCGGACGGTGCGGTCTACATCTGCAACAACGGCGGCTTTGAATGGCGCACCAGCCCCGAAGGCTTTTTGCGCCCCGTGGCGCAGGCACACGACTACTCGGGTGGGCGCATCGAACGGCTGAACCTGAACACCGGCCGCTTTGAGCGGCTGTACGAATCGGTGGACGGCCTGGGCCTGCGCGGCCCCAACGACCTGGTGTTTGACGCGCACGGCGGCTTTTATTTCACCGACCTGGGCAAAGTGCGCGAGACCGAGATGGACCGGGGTGGCCTGTTTTATGCCCAGCCCAACGGCAGCGGCGTGCAAACGGTGGCCCGCCCCGTCATGACGCCCAACGGCATCGCCCTCTCGCCCGACGGTCAAACGCTGTACTACGCCGAAACCGAAGGTGCACGGGTCTGGGCGTTTGACATCACCGCACCGGGCCAGGTGCGCAAAGACCCTTGGCCATCGCCGCAGGGCGCGCGCATGTTGGCGGCCTCACCGGGCAACCATTACCAACGCTTTGACTCGATGGCGGTGGACGCGGCAGGGAACATTTGCGTGGCCACGCTCATGCACGGCGGCATCAGCATCATCAGCCCCGACGGGCAAAGCACCCAGCACGTCCCCCTGCCCGACCCGATGACCACCAACATCTGCTTTGGCGGCCCCGGCATGCGCACCGCCTACATCACCCTGTCGGCCACGGGCCGCCTGGTGGCGGTGGACGATTGGCCGACGGCGGGGTTGGCGCTCAACTTCAACGCTTGAGGGGCTGATGAACCACCACCTCACCCCTCACAACGCCAGCGACGTGCTGTTTTTCACCTCTTCCATCACCGCATAAGTGCGCGTCTCGCGCACACCCGGCAGTTGCCACAGCACGTCGCCCGAGAACTGGCGGTAGGCGTTCATGTCGGCGCAGCGGATCTTGAGCAGGTAGTCAAAGCCGCCGGCCACCAGGTGGCATTCCATGATTTCGGCGCGCACCTGCACCGCCGCCTTGAACTGCTCGAACACATTGGCGCTGGTGCGGTCGAGCAGCACTTCCACAAACACCAGCATGCCCGCGCCCAGCTTGATCGGGTTCAGACGCGCTTCGTAGCCCAGGATGTAGCCGTCTTTGGCCAGGCGCTGCACCCGCGCCAGCACCGCCGTGGGCGACAGGGCCACGGCCTCGGCCAGCTTGAGGTTGCTGATGCGGCCGTCGCGCTGCAGCACATCAAGGATGCGGCGGTCGGTGCGGTCAATGTCGGTTTCTGCAGTGCTCATGCCGAACATTATTCATTTAAATGGCATTATTTTGGTGAAATATTTGGCGATTGATCCGGATGATGGCGATTCATGTTGACAACAAACAGTTTCAAGGAAACCGCATGAACGCCCCGCTGACTTTTGCCCAATCCCTGCACACCGCCAACGCCCATTTACCGCAAGGCGCACGTTTTTCGCCAGAAGGCCCGCTGCCCGAGCGCAGCGCCCTGCGCGAGGCCATGGCCCGCGCCACCCGACTGCCCGAGCCCGAGGCGCTGGCCCCGCTGATGGCGCAGGCGCGCATGAGCGCCGAGCAGGCCGCACGCACCGATGCGCTGGCCCGCCAACTGGTGATCGGCATGCGCGAAGGCCCGCAACAAGGCGGCCGTGCGGGCCGTGTGCAGAGCCTGATGCAGGAATACGCGCTGTCCAGCGACGAAGGCGTGGCGCTGATGTGCCTGGCCGAGGCGCTGCTGCGCATTCCCGATGCGGCCACGCGCGACGCGCTGATCCGCGACAAGATCGGTCAGGGCGACTGGCACCAGCATGTGGGCAACAGCCCATCGCTGTTTGTCAATGCGGCTTCTTGGGGCCTGCTGCTCACGGGCAAGCTGGTGGCCACGCACAGCGAGGGCGCGTTGCTGTCGTCGCTCACGCGGCTGGTGGGCAAGAGCGGCGAGCCTTTGATCCGCAAGGGCGTGCAGCTGGCCATGCAAATGCTGGGCGAGCAATTTGTGACGGGCGAGACGATTGACGAGGCCCTGCAGCGCGCCCGCGCCATGGAGGCGCAAGGCTTTCGCTACTCCTACGACATGCTGGGCGAAGCGGCGCTCACCGAAGCCGACGCGCAGCGCTACATGCGCTCGTATGAAAACGCGATCCACGCGATCGGCCGAGCATCCAATGGCCAAGGCGTGGTGGGCGGCCCCGGCATCTCGATCAAGCTGTCGGCGCTGCACCCGCGCTACAGCCGCGCCCAGCACCAGCGCATGCTGGACGAGCTGCTGCCCCGCGTGTTGCAGCTCACCGAGCTGGCCAAGCACTACGACATCGGCCTGAACATCGACGCCGAAGAGGTGGACCGGCTGGACATTTCGCTCGACCTGCTCGAAGCCCTGTGCCACGCGCCCAGTTTGGCGGGCTGGAACGGCATGGGATTTGTGATCCAGGCCTACCAAAAGCGCTGCCCCTTCGTGATCGACTTCGTGGTCGATTTGGCGCGCCGCAGCGGCCACCGCCTGATGGTGCGTTTGGTCAAGGGCGCGTATTGGGACAGCGAGATCAAGCGCGCCCAACTCGACGACCAAAGCGACTACCCGGTCTACACCCGCAAGCACCACACCGACGTGTCTTACCTGGCCTGTGCCCGCCAGCTGTTGGCCGCGCCCGAGGCGGTGTACCCGCAATTTGCCACGCACAACGCGCACACCTTGGCCGCCATCGTACAGGTGGCGCAGGGCCTGCATGGCGACTACCGCGACGGGCAGTACGAGTTCCAGTGCCTGCACGGCATGGGCGAGCCGCTGTACCGGCAGGTGGTGGGTGGGCAAGCGGTGCAGCGCCCTTGCCGCATCTACGCGCCCGTGGGCACACACGAAACTTTGCTGGCCTATCTGGTGCGCCGATTGCTGGAGAACGGCGCCAACAGCTCCTTTGTCAACCGCATGGCCGACGCTTCGGTGTCGGTCAGCGACTTGGTGCAAGACCCGGTGCAGCGCACCGAGCAAGACGCCTTGCAGGGTGACTGCACGCCGGGCCAAGCGCATCCGGGCATTGCGCTGCCTGCCATGCTGTACGGCGCGGCCCGCCGCAACTCGCACGGCCCCGACCTGGCGCACGAACCCACGCTGCGCCAACTGGCCCAGCAGATGCTGACGCAGTGCAGCCCCATCCAGGTGCAGCCCATGCTGGCGGTTGCGGTGCAAGGCGGTGAACTGCACAAAATGCGCAACCCGGCCGACCACAGCGACCTGATCGGCACCGTGCAGCACGCGAGCGAGCACGATGTGCGCGCCGCCCTGCAAGCGGCCAGCGCCTTTGCCCCCGACTGGGCGCAAACCCCGCCCGCACAACGCGCCGCCTTGCTGGAACTGGCCGCCGACCAGTTGCAGGCCGACGCCCCGCGCTGCATGGCGCTCTTGGTGCGCGAAGCGGGCAAAACCTGGGCCCACGCCGTGGCCGAATTGCGCGAGGCGGTGGACTTTTTGCGCTACTACGCGGCGCAAATGCGGCGCGACTTTGACAACCGCACCCACACCGCGCTCGGCCCGGTGGTGTGCATCAGCCCTTGGAACTTTCCGCTGGCCATCTTCATGGGCCAAGTGGCCGCCGCTTTGGCTGCAGGCAACCCGGTGCTGGCCAAGCCCGCCGAGTCCACGCCTGCAATTGCGGCGCTGGCGGTCGAAGCGCTGTGGCGCGCCGGTGTGCCCCGTGCAGCGGTGCAGCTGCTGCCCGGGCGTGGCCGCAGCGTAGGCATGCAAATGATCGAAGACGCCCGCGTGCAAGGCGTGATGTTCACCGGCTCCACCGAGACCGCCCGCGTGCTGCAAGGCGTGCTGGCCCAGCGCCTGAACGCGCACGGTCAAGTGGTGCCACTGATTGCCGAAACCGGCGGGCAAAACTGCATGGTGGTCGATTCCTCGGCCCTGCTCGAACAGGTGGTGACCGACGCTGTTGCATCCGCTTTTGAAGCCGCAGGCCAACGCTGCTCGGCCCTGCGCGTGCTGTGTGTGCAAGACGACGTGGCCGACCGGATGGTCGAGATGCTGCAAGGCGCGATGGCCGAAATCACTTTGGGCACGCCTGCGCAGTTGTCGGTGGACATGGGCCCGGTGATCGACGCCCGTGCGCAAGGCGGCATCGAGGCCCATGTGGCCCACATGCAAGCGCATGGCCGCCCGGTGCACCGCATCAGCCGCCCCAGCGCCGAGGCCTTGCCCACAGGCACTTATGTGCCCCCCACGCTGATCGAAATCGACAGCCTGGCCGAGCTCGAGCGCGAAGTCTTTGGCCCGGTGCTGCATGTGCTGCGCTACCGCCGCGAAGCGCTCGACACGCTGTTGGCCCAGATCAACGGCACCGGCTACGCGCTCACGCTGGGCGTGCATTCGCGCATCGAAGAAACCATTGCGCGTGTGGTGCAAGGCACCCACGCGGGCAACGTGTATGTGAACCGCAACATGGTGGGTGCGGTGGTGGGCGTGCAACCCTTTGGTGGCGAGGGCCTGTCGGGCACGGGCCCCAAAGCGGGTGGCCCGCTGTACCTGCTGCGCCTGCTGGCGAGCTGCCCGCCAGACGCGGCGCTGCGCAGTGTGCAGGCCAGCGGTGCGGCCGCCTTGCCTCAAGCGCAAGCCCCGCTGCAAGCCTTGCACGACTGGGCGGTGGCCCAAGACCGCTTGCCCTTGGCCCACCTGTGCGCACGCCTGGCCGCCGGCAGCCCTGCCGGTCTCCAAGCCACACTGCCCGGCCCCACGGGCGAGCGCAATGTGTACCGCGTGCAAGCGCGCTCGCGTGTGTTGTGCCTGACGGGTTCACACGCGCAAGCGGGCGACGACCTCATGAACCAGCTGGCCGCCGTGCTGGCCGTGGGCAGCCAAGCGGTGGTGTCGGCGGCGCACCAAGCGCTGCTGACGCCATTGCCGACTGCCGTGCTCAGCCAAGTGACGGTGGCAGAAGCTGCACAGCTCATGCAAGCCGATGTCAGCGCCGCCTTGCTGCACAGCGACCCCCAAACCGCTTGCGAGGTGGCCAAAGCCATGAGCCAGCGCGAAGGCGCACTGCTCACGCTGACCGCCATGGCCCCGGGCGACAGCGCCATCCCGCTGGCGCGGTTGGTGCACGAGCGCAGCATCAGCACCAACACCGCCGCAGCGGGGGGCAACGCGAGCTTGATGACGATGGCGGCTTGAGTTGCATTTTCACGTCGCAAGACCAGCGCACGTCACCGCTTTGGTGCCACAGGCTTCGCCACGGTTCACTTGCACCTGTTTGGCCTGAAATTTGCTTGTAAATGGTGCATAAAGGTTGTTTTGGCCTTTTATGCACCAAATCAAGTCATAACTGCTCAGAGAAAAGACATGGAAGCACTGAAACAGGGCGCGGATGCGCTATTTATTTTGCTCGGCGGCATCATGGTATTGGCCATGCATGCGGGCTTTGCATTTTTGGAACTGGGCACAGTTCGCAAGAAAAACCAAGTCAATGCGCTGGTCAAAATCCTGGTGGATTTTTCGGTCTCGACCGTGGTTTATTTCGTGGTGGGTTATGGCGTGGCCTACGGCACCCATTTCTTCATCGGGGCTGAGCAGCTGGCCGCCAAAAACGGCTACGAGCTGGTCAAGTTCTTTTTCTTACTGACTTTTGCAGCGGCGATTCCCGCGATCATTTCGGGCGGCATTGCCGAGCGCGCCAAGTTCTGGCCACAACTGATCGCCACCGCTTGCATCGTGGGTTTCATTTACCCCTTCTTTGAAGGCATTGCCTGGAACCAGCACTTTGGCGTGCAGGCTTGGATCAAGGCCTTCACCGGTGACGAGTTCCATGACTTTGCGGGTTCCGTTGTGGTCCATGCCGTCGGCGGCTGGATCGCCTTGCCCGCCGTGATCTTGCTGGGCGCACGCTACAACCGTTACCGCAAGGACGGCCAGGTCTCGGCTCACCCCCCTTCGAGCATTCCCTTTTTGGCGCTGGGCGCTTGGATCTTGATCGTCGGTTGGTTCGGCTTCAACGTCATGAGTGCACAAACCCTCGACAAAATCTCTGGCCTCGTGGCGGTCAACTCGCTCATGGCCATGGTGGGCGGCACTTTGACGGCCTTGCTGTTGGGCAAAAACGACCCGGGCTTTGTCCACAACGGCCCCTTGGCTGGTTTGGTGGCCGTGTGCGCGGGCTCCGACTTGATGCACCCATTTGGTGCATTGGTGGTGGGAGCCGTGGCTGGCGCACTGTTCGTGGGCATGTTCACCCTGACCCAAAACAAATGGAAGATCGACGACGTTCTGGGTGTTTGGCCCTTACACGGTTTGTGCGGTACCTGGGGCGGCATTGCCGCTGGCATCTTTGGCGCGCAATCGCTGGGCGGCTTGGGGGGCGTGAATGTCACCGCCCAACTGATCGGCACCGCCATGGGTGTGGCCTGGGCGTTGTTGGGGGGCGTGGTGGTTTACGGCCTGCTCAAATTGACCATGGGCCTCAAACTCAGTCCTGAAGAAGAGTTTGACGGCGCTGACCTGGCCATTCACAAAATCAGTGCCACGCCCGACCGCGAAGTCAGCTGGTAAGTCGATCACGGGTTCACCGTTTAAAAAGGCCGGGAATGACCGGCCTTTTTCTATTTTCAGCACATATACAACGAATACAGAGGGATTCCCCTTGCATGTCCACCTTGTTTATGACGCATAATGTTCAAGCCTCTCCTAAAGGCGAGGTTTTTTGCGGTGTACAGGTCAGTTTCGCCTTCCTTCCAGTGTTTTTCAGGTTTGTTGAATGCGCTTTCGGAACTCCATCGCGTTTTTTCTGTGTGTTTTGAGGAGTCCCTTTCATGGGCAACAAACTTTACGTCGGCAACCTGCCTTACTCGGTTCGCGACGGCGATCTGGAACAAGCTTTCGGCGAATTCGGTGCTGTGACCAGCGCCAAAGTCATGATGGAACGTGACACTGGCCGCTCCAAAGGCTTCGGCTTTGTGGAAATGGGCAGCGATGACGAAGCCCAAGCTGCCATCAACGGCATGA
>JAHECM010000135.1 GCA_024641725.1 Limnohabitans sp.
GTGACCCAAGCCGTGAGCAAGCAGCTCATGCCGGTGTACGACAAGCCCATGGTGTACTACCCCCTCACCACCTTGATGCTGGCCGGCATTCGCGATGTGCTGCTCATCAGCACGCCGCAAGACACGCCGCGCTTCAGCGAATTGCTGGGCGACGGCAGCCAGTGGGGCATGAACATCCAGTACGCGGTGCAGCCCAACCCGGACGGTCTGGCGCAGGCCTTCATCATTGGCAAGGACTTTGTGGGCCAAGACCCCAGCGCGCTGGTGCTGGGAGACAATATTTTTTATGGCCACGACTTGGTCAAACTGATGCACAACGCCAGTGACCGCACACAAGGTGCAAGCGTGTTTGCCTACCATGTGCACGACCCTGAGCGTTATGGCGTGGTGGACTTCGACGGGCAACAACGGGCCTTGAGCATCGAAGAAAAACCTGCGCAACCCAAAAGCAACTACGCGGTCACGGGCCTGTATTTTTACGACCAGCAGGTGTGTGACATCGCGGCGGACATCCAGCCCTCGGCCCGAGGCGAGCTGGAGATCACCGACGTCAACAAACGCTATTTGCAGCAGCAGCAATTGAATGTGGAAATCATGGGCCGAGGCTACGCCTGGCTGGACACCGGCACGCACGACAGCTTGTTGGAAGCCGCAGGCTTCATTGCCACGCTGCAAAAACGCCAAGGCCTGATGGTCGCGTGCCCTGAAGAAATCGCGTACGCCCAACATTGGATCGACGCCGCTGCCTTGCAAAAATTGGCGCAGCCTTTGGCCAAAAACGGCTACGGCCAGTACCTGCTCAACCTGTTGAAATAAGCCATGCCCTACACCGTCACCCCCACGGCCATGGCCGACGTCTTGATCTTGGAGCCCAAGGTGTTTGGCGATGCGCGAGGCTTCTTTTACGAGTCCTTCAATGCACGCGATTTCGCCCACGCCACCGGCCTGAGCGTCGAATTTGTGCAGGACAACCACAGCAAATCCGCACAGGGCGTCTTGCGCGGCTTGCACTACCAAATCCAGCACCCCCAGGGCAAGCTGGTGCGCGTGGTGCAGGGCGAGGTGTTTGACGTGGCGGTTGACCTGCGCAAACGCTCCGCCACATTTGGCCAATGGGTGGGCGTGCATTTGAGTGCCGATAACCACCGCCAGTTGTGGGTGCCGCCCGGTTTTGCGCACGGCTTTGTGGTGCTCAGCGAAAGTGCGGAGTTCCTGTACAAAACCACCGACTACTGGTACCCCGAGCACGAACGCAGTTTGCTGTGGTCAGACCCCGCCGTGGGCATCCAGTGGCCCGTGACCGGCGCGCCCTTGTTGGCCGCCAAAGACGCTGCAGGCCGCTTGCTGGCAGACGCGGATCTCTTCGACTGAGACCGCCTGCACGCCATCAAAAAGCCGCACACCCGAAGGTGTGCGGCGGATGGTTTTCACAGGCCAAGTGCAGCGGGTTTACAGACCTGCCGCAGCGCGCAGCGCCGCCGCTTTGTCCGTGCGCTCCCAAGTGAACTCAGGCTCGTCGCGGCCAAAGTGTCCGTAGGCGGCGGTCTTGCTGTAAATGGGGCGCAGCAGGTCCAGCATCTGGATGATGCCTTTGGGGCGCAGGTCAAAGTGCTCGGCCACCAAAGCGGCCAGTGTGTCGTCGCTGACCACACCGGTGCCCATGGTGTTTACGGTGATGTTCATGGGGCGCGCCACGCCAATCGCGTAGGCCACCTGAATCTGGCACTGTGTGGCCAAGCCTGCGGCCACGATGTTTTTGGCCACGTAGCGTGCGGCGTAAGCTGCTGAGCGGTCCACTTTGGACGGGTCTTTGCCACTGAACGCGCCGCCGCCATGAGGGCAAGCGCCGCCGTAGGTGTCCACGATGATCTTGCGACCCGTGAGGCCGCAATCGCCCTGGGGGCCGCCAATCACAAAGCGGCCGGTGGGATTGATCAGGTATTTCGTGTCCTGCAGCCACTCTTTGGGCAGCACGGGCTTGATGATCTCTTCGATGATGGCTTCGGTGAAGCTGGCCTTCATTTGGGTCGCTGACTCACTTTGGTCAGGGCTGTGCTGGGTGGACAGCACCACGGTGTCGATGCTGTGGGGTTTGCCGTCCACATAGCGCATGGTCACCTGGCTCTTGGCGTCGGGACGCAAAAAGGGCAGTCGGCCATCTTTGCGCAGTTGGGCTTGGCGCTCGACCAAACGGTGGGCGTAGTAAATGGGGGCGGGCATCAGCTCGGGGGTTTCCGAACAAGCGTAGCCAAACATCAGGCCTTGGTCGCCAGCGCCGATGTTCAAAAAGTCGTCGGACGCGTGGTCCACGCCTTGGGCAATGTCGTTGGACTGCTTGTCATAGCAGACCATGACGGCGCAACCTTTGTAATCGATGCCGTACTCGGTGTTGTCGTAGCCAATGCGCTTGATGGTGTCGCGCGCCACTTGGATGTAGTCCACATTGGCCTGCGTGGTGATCTCGCCGGCCAGCACCACCAAACCGGTGTTGGTCAGGGTTTCGGCGGCGACGCGGCTGCGCGGGTCTTGCTCAAAGATGGCGTCAAGGATCGCGTCCGAGATTTGGTCGGCGACCTTGTCGGGGTGGCCTTCGGAGACGGATTCCGAGGTGAAGAGGAAGTCGTTGGACATGAAAAAAGCTCCTGAAGTTTCAAAGGTTTGTCGGCGTTGCCGACCCTGAAAACCCGGAGCCTGGCGAACGCTTTAGCAGGTTTTATGAATCGCCCTGCAAGTAGTTCAAGTAACTCGGCGATGCGGAAATTATAAAAGATGTCAAAGCCCCTTTCAAAATCATGTCCAATACAGCCCATGCACATTCCTGAACCGATAGAAAACCGCTTGGTGGACTTGGAAATCAAGGCCGGGTTCACCGAAGACTTGCTCGACCAACTCAACGCCTTGGTGTACCGCCAGCAGCAGCAAATTGACGCCCTGATCGCCGAGCTGCGCCAGATGCGAGAACGCCTGCCCGAGTCGGGGGGCGGCGCTGAGGTGCGCAACCTGCGCGACGAGATCCCGCCGCATTACTGAGCGCCTTGTCGTGATGCCCTGTCCGCCCATCCATAGCATTCAAGACATCCGAGAGCGCCTGCGTGCCTTGGGGGCCAAACCCAAGCACGAGCTGCGGGTGCTGCGCCTGTGGGCGCAGGGCTTGCCGCAAGACAGCGGGCGGCGAGCGTTGGACAGCTTCATGCCGGGCAGCTTGCGCGCGGTCTTGCCCGATTTGACCCGCGAGTTGCAAGCGCTGGCCACCTTGCGCGAAGAGCACCCAGGCGAAGACGGCTCGGCCCGTTTGCTGGTGGGCCTGCAAGACGGCCAGTCGGTTGAAAGCGTGCTCTTGCCGCGCGAGGGCCTGTGTGTGTCCAGCCAAGTGGGCTGTGCGGTGGGCTGCGTGTTTTGCATGACCGGGCGCGAAGGCCTGGTGCGCCAGGTCGGCAGCGCCGAAATCGTGGCTCAAGTGGCCTTGGCCCGTTCGCTGCGTCCGGTCAAAAAGGTCGTGTTCATGGGCATGGGCGAGCCCTCGCACAACCTGGATCAGGTGCTGGAGGCCATCGACTTGCTGGGCATGGTGGGCAACATTGGGCACAAAAATTTGGTGTTCTCGACCGTGGGCGATGTGCGCGTGTTCGAGCGCCTGCCGCAAGGCCGGGTCAAGCCAGCGCTGGCGCTGTCGCTGCACACCACGCGGGCGGATTTGCGCATGCAATTGCTGCCGCGAGCCCCTCGGTTTGACCCGCAAGACTTGGTCGAGGCGGGCGAGCATTACGCCCGCGCCACGGGCTATCCGATCCAGTACCAGTGGACGCTGATCGAGGGCGTGAACGACAGCGACGAAGAAATCGAGGGCATCGTGCGCTTGCTCAAAGGCAAATACGCCCTGATGAACATGATCCCCTACAACGCCGTGCCCGACTTGCCCTATGCCCGGCCCAGCTGGGAGCGTGCGGCAGCCATCGCCCGCACCTTGCACCAGCGCGGCGTGCTGACCAAGCTGCGCCAGTCAGCCGGGCAGGATGTGGAAGGGGGCTGCGGCCAACTGCGCGCCCGCGAGGTGGTGCAGCGGGTGAAATGGGTGCGTGCCGCCGCTTGAGCACGCGCGCCTCGCCGTGACGCACAGGGCTCAGCGGCCTGGCAGCTTGACCAGTCCGCTGGACAGCGCCGTGCCCGCCAAGATGATGCCGCCGCACAGCAGCATCCAGGGCGTCACGGTTTCACCCAAGAGCACCACGCCATAGACGATGGCAAACACCGGCACCATGAAGGTCACTGTGAGGGCTTTGGCGGGACCGGTGTTTTCGATCAGCCTGAAGTACAAGATGTAGGCCACCCCGGTGCAGGCGATGCCCAGCGCCAACAGCGCTCCCCAGGCGTGCAGGCCGGGCAGCTGTGCGGGCCGCCACCACAGTGCGGGCAAGGCCAGCGCCAGTGACGCGCCCATTTGGCTGCCCGCGGCCGTGACCAAAGGCGGCAGGCTGGGGATGTGTTTTTTGGTGAAGCTGGCCGCCAGCGCGTAGCACGTGGTGGCGCACAAGCAAGCCAGCACCGCCCAAAGGGGCGCGATGCCCGAGTCATTGGCTTTGAACAACGTTGAGCCGACCGCCAGCAGGGCCACGCCGACAAACCCCAGCGCCAGGCCCACGCTGCGCGACAGCCCCGGGCGGTCGCCCAACCACAGCCAAGCCACGATGGCACCAAACAGCGGCACGGTGGCGTTCAGGATCGACGACATGCCGGTGGTGATGTGCATCACCGCAAACGAATACAGCGCAAACGGGATGCCCGAATTAAGAGTGCCCACCAAAAAAATCGGTTTCCAGTGCTGGCGCAGCAGGGCGCTGTGGCCCTTGAAGTGCAGCAAGGGCCAAAGAAACAGTGCGGCAATCGTGACCCGCAAAGCGGCTGTGGGCAAAGCCCCCAGCTCGCTCGCTGCGATGCGCATGAAGAGAAATGAAGCCCCCCAGATGGCGGCCAGGATCAAAAAATCGGCCAGCCAGGGGCGGTGCGGTGCGCTCATGACAAGAGATCGGGTGGGGCTTCCAGTTCCAGCAGCGCCTCTTTGCGCCACAGGCCCCCGGCATAGCCGGTGAGTTGCCCGCCGCTGCCCAAAATGCGGTGACAAGGCACGATGATACTCACCGGGTTGCGCCCCACCGCTGCGCCCACGGCCCTCACCGCCTTGGGCTTGTTCAGTTGCTGGGCCAAACGCCCGTAGCTGCTGGTTTGCCCACATCCCACCCCCAGCAGCGCTTGCCACACCGAGCGCTGGAACGGGGTGCCGCAGCTCAAATCGAGCGGCACGTCAAAAGTCTCTCTTTGCCCAGCAAAGTAGCCGCTCAACTCCCGCTGGGCCTGCTTGAGCCACGGGTCCTCGGGTGCAGCAGTCCAGCACGCCCTGGCCTCTTCGGGAGGAAAGTGTTGCTGGTTTTCAAACCAAACGCCGCACAGCCCTTGCGCGCTGGCGAGCAAATGCAGCACGCCCAAAGGGCTTTCCATGCGCAAGGTGGACAAGTTGGGCTGGGCTGGGGTGGTGGTCATGGTGGGGCTGTGGTGGGGCTGTGCTCAGGCGGCTGTTGAGATGGTAGCCGCAAAGTTTCGAACCCATTTCGAAACCGTTCCGAACCCAATTTGATCCTTTGACCTGCCTTTGGCGCGCAGGACAACAGGGGTGGCAACCTACAATGCGGCATTCTTTCAACAGCCTTGTTCCAGCGACCATGCAAGTCACCGCCTCCATCTTCAAAGCCTATGACATCCGCGGCGTGGTGCCGTCCACCCTCAATGTGGCCGTGGCCGAAGGCTTGGGCAAAGCCTTTGGCACGCAGGCGTTGGCCGAGGGCCAGAGCGCGGTGGCGGTGGGGCGCGATGGCCGGTTGAGCGGGCCAGACTTGTCGGCGGCCTTGGTCCGTGGCTTGGTGGCCGCTGGGGTGCGCGTGATTGACGTGGGCCTGGTGACCACCCCCATGCTCTACTACGCGGCCAACACCGCTTGCCAAAGCGGCATCCAAGTCACCGGCAGCCACAACCCCAAAGACTACAACGGCTTCAAGATGGTCATGGCGGGCCGTGCCATTTATGGCGACGAAATCCAAGCCCTGCGCCAGATGATGGAAGCCGAAAGCTGGCAACTGCGTGCAGGCGGCAGCGTCGAGCACCTGGACGTGCTGGCCGCCTACAGCCAGCGCATCGTGGGCGATGTCAAGCTCGCGCGCCCCATGAAGATCGTGGTGGACTCGGGCAACGGCATTGCAGGCGCATCGGCCCCGGGCATCTTTCGGGCCCTGGGCTGTGAGGTGATCGAGCTGTTCAGCGAGGTGGACGGTGAGTTCCCCAACCACCACCCCGACCCCAGCAAGCCCGAAAACCTGCAAGACCTGATGCGCGCCCTGCAAGACAGCGACGCCGAACTGGGTTTGGCCTTTGACGGCGACGGCGACCGCTTGGGCATCGTCACCAAAGACGGCCAAAACATTTACCCCGACCGCCAGATGCAGCTGTTTGCCCAAGACGTGCTGACCCGCGTGCCCGGCGGCACCATTTTGTTTGACGTCAAGTGCTCACAGCGCCTGGCCCCGGCCATCGAAGCCGCGGGCGGCCAAGCGCTGATGTACAAAACCGGCCACTCGCTCATCAAGGCCAAGATGAAAGCCATCGAAGCTGCGGGCGGCCAGGCTCCGCTGGGGGGCGAGATGAGCGGCCACATCTTCTTCAAAGAGCGTTGGTTTGGCTTTGACGACGGCACCTACGCCGGTTGCCGCTTGCTCGAAATTGTCAGCCGATCGCCCGACGCCAATGCCGTGCTCAACGCGCTGCCCAGCAGCTTCAGCACGCCCGAGCTGAACGTGGCCTGCTCCGAAGGCGAGCCGCACAGCGTGACCCAAGCCCTGCAAGCCAAAGCAGCCACCAGCTTCAGCGCCCCCGCCGTGGTGTCCGACATCGACGGCCTGCGCGTGGACTGGCCCGATGGCTTTGGCCTGATCCGTGCATCGAACACCACGCCGGTGCTGGTGCTGCGCTTTGAAGGCCAAACCGAAGCGGCGCTGCACCGCATCGAAGCGGCCATGCTGGCCCTGCTGCGCTCGGTCGAGCCCGATGCGCAGCTGGGCGCGGCCGCGCATTGATGACTGTTTGGTGACTGTGTGGTCCTTGCATGAGCCCTGGTTTTAGCCACGCCCTGTACAAGGTGCTGGTGTGGGCCGCGCAGCCCTTGCTGCGGCGCAAACTGGCCCGCCGCGCCGTGGCTGAGCCCGGTTACGCCGTGGCCGTGCCCGAGCGCTTTGGGCACTACACCCAGGCTGCGCAAGCCACCTCTGAGCTGGTGTGGGTGCATGCCGTGTCGCTGGGCGAGGCGCGAGCTGCGGCCATCTTGCTGCAGGCGCTGCGAGACGCGCTGCCGGGTGTGCGCATCTTGCTGACCCACGGCACCGCCACCGGCCGCGCCGAGGGGGCCAAACTGCTGCGCGAAGGCGATGTGCAGGTCTGGCAACCCTGGGACAGCCGCCAAGCCGTGCAGCGCTTCTTGATGCACTTTCGCCCGCGTGTGGGCCTTTTGATGGAAACCGAGGTCTGGCCCAACTTGGTGCTGCAAAGCCGCGCCGCTGGCGTGCCGCTGGCGCTGGTGAACGCCCGCATGAGCGACAAGTCCTTGCAGTCGGCCCTGCGCTGGGCCAGCCTGATGCGCCAAAGCTACGCCGCACTGGCCGGCGTCTGGGCCCAAACCGAGGCCGATGCTGCGCGGCTTCGTACGCTGGGTGCCACTGTGCAGGCGGTGACCGGCAACCTCAAATTCGACGCCCGCCCCGATGCGGCGCAGTGCGACCAAGGCCAAGCTTGGCGGGCTCGCCAAACCCGTCCCGTGTTCATGTTCGCCAGCAGCCGCGAGGGCGAAGAAGCCCAGTGGATCGAGGCCATGCGCGCCTGCCCTGGCGCAGCGCTGGCCGCACAGTGGCTGATCGTGCCGCGTCATCCGCAGCGTGTGCAAGAGGTGCAAGCCTTGCTGCAAAGCGCGGGCTTGCGCGTGTCACGGCGCAGCCAGTGGGGCGCAGACGGTCCTGCTGATGGTCATGATGATGGTCCTGCTGATGGTCCCGAAGTTGCGAGCGCCCTGGCCGGGGGAGCGGCGGGACTGGGTGCACCCGAGCACGCGGATGCTGCGTCAGTTTGGCTGGGCGACAGTCTGGGCGAGATGGCGCTGTATTACAGCCTGGCCGATGCCGCCTTGCTGGGCGGCAGCTTTGCGCCGCTGGGTGGCCAGAACCTGATCGAGGCGGCCGCCTGTGGCTGCCCGGTGCTCATGGGGCCGCACACCTTCAACTTTTTGGAAGTGGCTAGCCAAGCCGAGCAAGCAGGCGCTGCGCGCCGCGTGACCGACATGGCGCAAGCGGTGCAGCTGCTCGTGCATGCCGCACACAACTTGGCGCGGAGCGCGCCGGCTCCAGAGCCAACTGAACTGGATTTGCCGACAATGCGCGGGCAAGCCCGGGTCTTTGCCCAAGCCCACAAGGGCGCTGCCCAGCGCGTGGTCGGTTTGGTCAGGGGGTGGCTGGCCACGCCAGCGTCGCGACGCTTGAGCTGACGGCGTGGCGTGCGCCCTCGAGGCAAACCACGGCCAGAAAAATCAGCCGCTTGCCATGACCGATGTGGTGCCAGTTGACGGGGCGGCTGGGCGTTCAGGGGGCCAGCAAGGCGTTGATGCTTTGCAGGTCTTCGGCCTTGAGCACACCGGCGGCTTGGCGCAG
>JAHECM010000143.1 GCA_024641725.1 Limnohabitans sp.
GCCTGGGTCGGGCACTTCGTTTTCGAGAAGAACAAACCCGCCAGCTTCAAACGCCCGCTCTACAGCTTCATGGGCGACTGGGTCATGTACAAGGACATCTGGACCGGCAAGATCAAGTTTTAACGCGCTCAGATCCGGCATGACTGGACTGTCACGTCGCTGCGCTCCTCGCAGTGACAGAAAAGAGGTACTCAGTATCCTCACAGGCCAGTGCACTGATAAGCCGGGCCATAGTAGAACCAGCACATTGCCGTCATCGTGAGGAGCGAAGCGACGTGGCGATCCATGGATTGCCACGCTGCGCTCGCAATGGCGACTCAATTCGCGGCGCTTGAACTGACGACCCAAAGGCCGCTGCGACCGACAAGACGCAGCCGAGGCCGCTGTGCAGAGAACAGCGGGCGCTTTGTGGCTAGGCCATTCGCGGCAAAGCCTGCGCCACCGTGACCTGATCGAGCCGGGTAGCTGTCCAGAAGGGGTCGCTGGCCGAGGGGCGCTGCACCAGCAGGCGGTCGGCCAAGGGGGCCAACAAGGTGAGCTCTAAATTGGCCAAGAGCACATAACGCGACTCGAGCGCACCCCCTTCGTCGCGCAGCAAACCGACCCAGTCCAGCTGCTTCAAACTCCCCAGCACCAAGGCCAACTCACGCGGCTCAACCCGCATTTGTTGGCTCAAAGCCTGAAGCGTCAAACCCTTGCTTGGCGCATGGCGCACCGCTTGCAACGCCGCCAGCGCCTCCAGCGCCAAGCGAAACGTCCAGCCCGCGCCCTCGGCCTTGCGCCAGGGCTGACGCCCCAGATCGGGCAAGCTGGCCGCCATGACCGAGCCTAATAACACGATGGCCCAAGCCACATAAATCCAGACCAGCAAAATCGGCACCGCTGCAAACGCGCCATAAATGGCCGAGTACGTTGGGATCTGGGTCAGGTACACCGCCAGCAGCTTTTTGGCCAACTCCAGCGTGAGCCCGGCCATCAGGCCCGCTGTGATGGCGTGCCGCCAACGCACCCGGGTGTAGGGCACATAAAAATACAGGCCACTCACGCAGGCCACCAGCAGCAAGAATTCAAAGCTGTCCAAAAACCAACGCACAAACCCGGGCAGCACATCCACCACGTCGCTCGACGCCGACACCACATAGGACGTGATGGCCAAGCTGGCCCCCAAAAACAGCGGTCCCAGCGTGATGGCCGACCAGTACAGCAAAATGCGCTGGGCCAAGGGGCGCTGCCGGTTGACGCGCCAAATTTGGCCCAGCGTGCGCTCGATGGTGACCATCAAAGTCACCGCCGTGAACAACAAGGCGGCCACGCCCACCACGCCCAGGCGGCTGGCTTTGCGAGAAAACTGCGTCAAATACCCCAACACTTGGCGCGCAATGCTCTCAGGCACCAAGCTGTCCACCAGCCAGCGCTGGATCGTGTCTTGGAACTTGCCAAAAATCGGGAACGCCGAAAACACCGCCAAACCCACGGTGAACAGCGGCACCAAGGCCAGCACGGTGGTGAAGGTGAGCGAACTGGCGCTCACGCCCAAGCGGGCGTCGCGAAAGCGGCCCGCCAAAATGCCGGCCATTTGCCGCCAGGGCACATCGGCGAGCTCTTGCCACCAGTTTTGGGCGTTTTCACGCCAAGTGGACTTGCTTGTGGTCAGTTGCATGCCCGGTATGATGCCACCGCCATGAACCTGATCTCCCACAACTCTTCTTTGCGCATCGAATTCACCCGCTGGCTGGCCGTGGGCAGCTTGCTTGGCCTGATCGTCCTCGGCTTGGCTTGGGAGCTGTGGATCGCCCCGCTGCGTCCGGGCGGCACTTGGTTGGCCATCAAAGTCTTGCCCTTGTGTCTGCCTTTGGCCGGCTTGCTGAAAAACCGCATGTACACCTACCGCTGGGTCAGCCTGGTGATCTGGCTGTACTTCACCGAAGCCTGTGTGCGCGGCTGGAGCGACCCCTGGCCCTCACGCGGCCTGGCCTGGCTTGAAGGCGTGCTGTGCCTGCTGCTGTTCGTGGCCTGCACCTACCATGTGCGCTGGCGCTTTCAGGCGGTGCGCGCTGCTGCAGCGGCTCAGACTGAACCCACGGCACCAGCCGCTGACCGAGAGGTAGTCCAATGAACCCGCACCAAGCGCTGAAGGATCAACTGCGTCAGATTTGCGGCGCCGCCAACGTCCATACCCACGACGACCCTGGTGCCGACTTGAGCGCCTGGGAACAAGACTGGCGCAAACGCAGCCGGGGCCACGCCTTGGCCGTGGTGCGCCCAGGCAACACCGCCGAGGTCGCCGCTGTGGTCAAGGCCTGCGCCGCCACCCCGGGCGTGTCCATCGTGCCGCAAGGCGGCAACACCGGTCTGGTGGTTGGCGGTGTGCCCGACAGCTCAGGCAGCCAAGTGGTGCTCAGCCTGACGCGCATGAACGCGGTGCGCGCCATCGACCCCGACAACCTGACCCTCACGGCAGAGGCCGGCTGCGTGCTGCACTCGGTGCAAGACGCGGCAGAACAAGCCGGGTTCTTGTTCCCGCTGAGCTTGGCCGCCGAAGGCAGCTGCACCCTGGGCGGCAATTTGGGCACCAACGCGGGCGGCACCCAAGTGCTGCGCTACGGCAACACCCGTGACCTGTGCCTGGGCCTGGAAGTCGTCACCGCCCAGGGCGAGGTCTGGCACGGCCTGACCGGACTGCGCAAAGACAACACCGGCTACGACCTGCGCCACCTGATGATCGGCAGCGAAGGCACGCTGGGCATCATCACCGCCGCCACCATGAAGCTCACCCCCCTGCCCGCCGCGCAGCTGACCGCCTGGGCTGCCGTGCCCAGCATGCAAGCGGCGGTGCAACTGCTTGGCTTGGCCCACCGCCTGCTCGGCCCCGGCCTGACCGGTTTCGAGGTCATGGGCCAGTTCGCGCTCAGCCTGGTGGACAAGCACTACCCCCAGCAACGCGTGCCGTTTTTCAAAGAGAGCCCCTGGTGCGTGCTGCTGGAAAACTCCGACTCCGAGAACGAACACCACGCGCGCAGCCAGTTTGAAGCCCTGCTGGAGGCCGCCTTAGAGCAAGGCTGCGTGAGCGACGCCGTGGTCGCAGAAAACATCGCTCAAGCTCGGGCGCTGTGGCACATCCGCGAAAGCATTCCGATGGCGCAAGCCGACGAGGGCTTGAACATCAAGCACGACATCAGCATCCCGGTCTCGCGCATCCCAGCCTTTGTGGCCGAGACCGACGCCCTGCTCGCGCAAGCCATCCCCGGCGTACGCCTGGTGGACTTTGGCCACCTGGGCGACGGCAACTTGCACTACAACGTGCAAGCCCCTGCCGGCGCCGATGGCCCGGCCTTCTTGCGCGACTTTGAAGAACGCGTGAACACCCTGGTGTTTGACCAAGTGGCCCAGTTCAAGGGCTCTATCAGCGCTGAGCACGGCGTGGGCGAACTCAAAGCCCACAAACTGCCGCACTACAAAGACCCCACCGCGCTGGCCATGATGCACGCCATCAAACACGCGCTGGACCCCCACAAGCTGCTCAACCCCGGCAAAGTGCTGCCCCGGGCATGACCGCCCCCACAAGGAACAGCGTGCAATCTGCCAGCGACGAATGGTTCGACGAAGCGTATTACCAACGCTACTACTTCGACAAAAAAACCAGCGTGATCGACCCCCAACACCTGCAGCGCTTGGGCACCTTTGTGTGCAGCTACCTGCAGTACCTGCGCGTGCCCGTCAGACGCGTGCTCGACATGGGCTGCGGCATCGGGCTGTGGCGCGGCGTGGTGGCCCAACACTTTCCAGACGCCCAATACCACGGCGTGGAGTACAGCGACTACCTGTGCCAGCGCTACGGCTGGGAACGCGGCTCGGTGCTGGATTACAGCAGCCCCGAGCCCTATGACCTGGTGATATGCCAAGGCGTGCTGCCCTACCTGAGCGCCGCCGACCTGCAGCCCGCCCTGCACAACCTGGCCCGCCTGAGCCGGGGCGCGCTCTACCTCGAAGCCGTGGCCCGTGAGGACTATGAGCGCGACACCATCGACGAAAACCTGACCGACCCCCGCCTGTTTCGCCACCGCGCTCAGCTGTACCGCCGCGGCCTGGCCCACGGCTTCAGCGCGCTGGGCGGCGGCCTGTGGCTGAGCGAACACGCCGAAGTGCCCCTGTTTGAGCTGGAAAACCCGCAGGGGTGATGCTGGGCACTGACACGCGGTGATTTGTACGCAATCTGCGTATAATTAAATCCATGAAAGCCCTCTTCGTTGAGTTACCGGCATTCGAGCGATACAGACCCTGTATTTGAGCGATGACGCCTATCGAGCGCTTCAAAACGAGATGCTCAAAGCGCCAGAGGCGGGTGATGTCATCACAGGAACGGGCGGCTTGCGAAAAATCCGGCACGCAGACGCCAAACGCGGCAAGGGCAAGCGAGGCGGATTGAGGGTGATCTATTTCTGGTGGGAATCAAGGCGCCAATTTTGGCTTTTCACCCTTTACGACAAAGATGAACTGGAAGATCTCACGCCCAAAGACCGGACAGCCTTGAAATCAATGCTCAGGCAAGAACTGGAGAACAGAGAATGAAACGCAATTTATTCACTGAAATGGCTGAAGGCTTTGATGCCTTGGCCAAACAACGCCAGGGCAAAGTCACCTTGCGCACCGTCGAACTCAGCACCCCACCCGCGCCTGTTGTCAGCGCAGACGAACTCAAGGCCATCCGAGAAAAACTCAAACTTTCGCGACCTGTCTTTGCGCATTATTTGCGCACCAACCCCAGAACACTGGAAAATTGGGAGCAAGGCCGCGCCAAACCCAATGCGCAGGCCGCCCTCTTGATCCATCTGGTCGATCGCTACCCCGACACCGTGACTCGTCTGGCTTCTGTGTCATGAAGAAGTCCAACGCCCAAGGGACTGACCCTCAAAAGTCGCAGGGCTCACCCAAATGGGAATTCTCAATAATGAGCGTGGCATAACGTAAACTGCCCACCCATGAGCGCCACCCTCCGCCCCATCCGCAGTCAATACGAAGATTTCATGCGCCACGTCTACACGACGGGCGTGCAAAAAGGCGACCGCACCGGCACCGGCACGCGCAGCGTGTTTGGCCACCAAATGCGGTTTGACCTGAATGAAGGCTTTCCGCTGGTCACCACCAAAAAGGTCTTTTTGAAGGCCATCATCGTGGAGCTGCTGTGGTTTTTGCGAGGCGACAGCAACGTCAAATGGCTGCAAGAGCGCGGTTGCTCCATCTGGGACGAGTGGGCGCGCGAGGACGGTTCGCTGGGCCCCGTTTATGGGGTGCAGTGGCGCAACTGGCCCACGCCCGGTGGTGGCCACATTGACCAAATCCAGCAGGTCATGGACACCCTCAAGAGCAGCCCGGACTCGCGCCGCATCATCGTGAGCGCCTGGAACGTGGCCGAACTCGACCAAATGGCGCTGATGCCCTGCCACGCGTTTTTTCAGTTTTATGTGGCACCGCCACAAGCCCCTGGGCAAAAGGCCAAACTGAGCTGCCAGCTGTACCAACGCAGCGCCGACATTTTTTTGGGCGTGCCCTTCAACATTGCCAGCTACGCGCTGCTCACGCACATGGTGGCGCAGCAGTGCGACATGGATGTGGGGGACTTCATTTGGACCGGGGGCGACTGCCACATTTACAGCAACCACCACGCGCAGGTGGAACTGCAACTGAGCCGCCAGCCCATGGCCTACCCCACCCTGCACATCAAGCGCAAGCCCGATTCGATCTTTGACTACGCCTACGAAGACTTCGAGGTCCTCGGCTACGAATGCCACCCCGCCATCAAAGCGCCGGTGGCCGTTTGACGCGCCCTGCCGTCACTGCGAGGAGCGCAGCGATGTGGCAGTCCACCCAGCCTGATTTATGAAACTGCACCTCATTTATGCCCGTGCCCGCAACGGCGTGATCGGCAAAGACAATCAAATGCCCTGGCACCTGCCCGAGGACCTGGCGCACTTCAAGCGCGTCACGCTGGGCCAGCCGGTCATCATGGGCCGCAAAACCTGGGACTCGCTGCCCGCGCGCTTTCGGCCCCTGCCCGGTCGCCTGAACATCGTCATCACCCGGCAAGCCGACTGGCACGCCGAGGGCGCGCTGCGCGCCAGCTCCATTGAAGACGCAATGCGCTTGTGCAGCGACACACTCGACGCCTGGATCATGGGCGGGGCCGAGATTTACCGCCAAGCAGCGCCCCTGGCCAGCACAGCGGTCGTGACCGAAATCGAGCAAGATTTTGACGGTGACGCCTTCGCGCCCACCTTGTCACCCGCTTGGCGCGAAGTGCAGCGAGAATCGCACTTGGCGGCCAACGGCCTCGCGTTCAGTTTTGTCACTTACCAACAAGGCACTTAAGGAGATTTCCATGTCTGGAGACGGTTTTCACGTTCACGGCCCCCACGACCACGAGCTCGAGCACGCTGGGCAAGGCCACGGCGACGGGCACACCAGCTCGATTGCCATGTACACCGCCATCATCGCCACGGTGGGCGCACTGTTTGGGTACATGGGTGGGGCCACGCAGGCCAATGCGGGCCTGTACAAAAACAACGCCGCCATCAAAAAGACCGAGGCGTCCAACCAGTGGAATTACTACCAAGCCAAAAGCAGCAAGCAAAACCTGAGCGAGCTGGCCATGGAGCTGGCCCCGGCCAAAAAAGAGTTCTACCAAGACGAGATCAAGCGCTACAAAGGCGAAAAGGCCGACATCAAAGCGGCTGCCGAAAAACTCGAAGCCGAGTCCAAAGAGTGGGACCACCAGTCCGACGAACAAATGCACCAGCACCACCGCTGGGCCCAAGCCACCACCGTGCTGCAAGTGGCCATCGCCATGGCAGCCATTGCCCTGCTGAGCAAAAAGAAATGGCTTGAATACGTGATGTACGGCGCGGGCGCACTGGGTGTAGCCGTGGGCGTGCTGGCGTATCTGCACGTTTAAAACCCCACATCAGGGTTCACCGCTCAGAACTCAGGGCGCACTGCTCACAGTTCACGCCCCGAACCGGCGGGGCCTTACTTTCCAAACAGCTTGGCGACGTGCTGCCACATGCGCAGCGCAAAACCCGAGCGCTCCACCTCGGCTTGCGCCACCAGCGGGGCTTCACCCGCAGGCTTGCCGTTCGAGGTGGCGATCACCTTGCCGATCACCGCGCCCTTGGCCACGGGCGCTTCCAGGCCCGGCTTGAGTTCAACCGAAGTCTGTACCTGTTGGCCACGCGGCACGGTCAGCATCCAAGGCGCGCCCAGCCCGGCTGCCACCGTGTCGGCCTTGCCAAAACCGACTTTGGCCATGGCAACCACCGCACTGGTTTGAATCGGGGTGGCTTTTTCAAAGCTGCCAAAGCCCCAACCGAGCAGCACCCGTGAATGGTCGGCACGCGCCTGTGCGCTGTGGGTGTTGAGGATGACCGTGATCAAGCGCATGTCGTTGCGCTTGGACGAGGTCACCAAGCAGTAGCCCGCCTCCTCGGTGTGGCCCGTCTTCAGGCCGTCCACGGTGGGGTCGGTGTACAGCAAGGCATTGCGGTTACCTTGTTTGATGCCGTTGAATTTGAACTCGCGCTCTGCGTAAATCGGGTAGTAATCAGCGCTGTCGCGGATGATGGCGCGCGCCAAGATGGCCAGGTCAAGCGCCGACGATTTGTGGGTCGGCTCGGGCAGGCCCGTGGGGTTGGCAAAGGTGGTGTGCGTCATGCCCAGGCGCTGGGCCTCGGCGTTCATGAGCTTGGCAAAACCGGCTTCTGAGCCCGCCATGTGCTCGGCAATCGCTTTGGACGCGTCGTTGCCAGACTGCACGATGATGCCGCGCAGCAGGTCGATCACCGTCGCCTGGCTGTTGAGCGGCAAGTACATGCACGACTCAGAGCTGGTGCCACGGCACCAGGCGTTTTGACTGACCGTGACCAAGTCGGTGGGCTTGAGCTTGCCCGAGCGCAAGGCCTGCTCCACCAAGTAGCTGGTCATCATCTTGGTCAGCGATGCGGGGGGCAGCGGCTCGTCTGCATTGGCCGAGGCGAGCACCTCGCCGGAGTCATAGTCCATCAACAGCCAAGCTTTGGCGGGCAAGGCGGGGGGATTGGCCGCCAAAGCCACTTGTGCCTCCAGCGGCGGCAGGGCGTTCGCGGCGGCAGCAGACTTTTTGGAGGGGGCCAGCGCCTTTTTGTGCGCGGCGGGCTTGCTGTCGTGGTGCTTGGCCGCAAAAGTCGCAGAACTGGGGGCCAAAGTGCCCGCAACGATGGCCAAAACGACGGGAAGAATGGAGAATTTTGTGGTTTTCATGGCGGGTCCAAGCAGAGTGTCGATTGTCGCAGATCGGTTTTGGGATTTTGGGGTGGGCGAAGGGTCCACCAAGGGCTTGCCGAGGTCAAGAACGCAGGGTCTGCATCGGTGCTGCCGACAGGCTGCGCCTGCAAGCCGTTTGAGACCTTGGATTTCACCGAAAATACAGCCTTTCCTGCCACCGCTTTTTGCGCCTCCTCATGAAAATAGCCACCTGGAACGTCAACTCCTTTTCTGTGCGCCTGCCTCAGGTGTTGGACTGGCTCGCCGCCAACCCCACCGACGTGCTGGCGCTGCAAGAGCTCAAGATGACCGACGACAAGTTCCCGGCGGCAGCGCTGGCCGAAGCCGGTTACCAAGCACAGTGGT
>JAHECM010000007.1:0-4394 GCA_024641725.1 Limnohabitans sp.
CTTGCTGTTGTCGCCCCAAGAAATGCCGGTGGGCGTGCTCACCGCCGTGCTGGGCGGCGGCTATTTGCTGTGGCTGATGTACCGCAGCCAAACCCCGAGGGCCGCACGATGAACGCAGCTGCCATGGCTTTGCGTGTGCGTGACGTGCATGTGTCGCTGGCTGGGCAAGCCGTGTTGCGAGGCATTGACCTGTCGTTTGTGGCGAGCCGCTGGACCAGCATCGTGGGACCCAACGGCGCGGGCAAATCGACCTTGCTCAAAGCGTTGGCGGGCTTGCTGCCGACGACGGGGCAGATTTTTTTGTTCGACCAAGCACTCATGGCGATGGACCGCAAGCAACGTGCGCGGCAGCTGTCGTGGCTGGGCCAAAACGAATCGGCCTCTGACGATTTGCGTGTGTGGGATGTGGCCATGTTGGGCCGTTTGCCGCACCAAGCGTGGCTGGCTGCGCCCACCGCGCACGACCACGCCGTGGTTGAAACCGCCTTGAAAGCCACGCAAGCGTGGGACTGGCGTGAGCGCAGCGTGGGCCAGCTTTCGGGGGGCGAGCGTCAGCGCGTGTTGTTGGCGCGTGCCATGGCCGTGCAAGCGCAGGTTATGTTGATGGACGAACCCTTGACCAACCTCGACCCGCCGCACCAAGTGGATTGGTTAGAGCAAGTGCGCTGCCTCACCGCGCAAAACACCACCGTCATCAGCGTGTTGCATGAAATTGGCATGGCCTTGCAGGCCGACGACATGGTGCTCATGCAAGCCGGGCGCGTGGTACACCACGGCGCGTGCGCCGATGCCGCCACCCACCGTGCGGTGGAGGCAGTGTTTGACCACCGCATGGCCATTCACGCGCTCGACGGCCAGTGGGTGGCTGTGCCCCGCATCGCCAACAAGGGCCTGTTGTGACAGCCCAATGCCTGGCCTTGGGGCAGACAAACTTGTGTAAACTTTGACGCATGGAACTCAAAATCGTCGTTTACTCCAAGTCCGCCTGCCCACAGTGCGAGTCCGCCAAGATGCTGCTCAAGACCAAGTCGCTTGCGTTTGAAGAAATCAAGATCGATGGCGAAGCCGAGCGCATGGCGTTTTATGAAAAATGTGGCCCCTCGGTGCGCCAGATGCCCCAGATTTTCATCAACGACCAGCGTGTGGGTGGTCTGACCGGCCTGCAGGCTGCGCTGGCACAGTTGGGCCGCTGAACCCCTTTCTTTGGCCGAGCCGCCAATACACCCCATGAGCCTGATCCTCAAGCACGCCATCACCGGACCCGCCGCCTGGAAGGGCGCTGACATGGCGGGCGACACCGCTTGGTTGCACATTCTCTCGCCTGAAGTGATCGCGACGCTGGAGGCTGCACTGGCCCACGTCAAGGCCAAGGGGCTGACGTTCCCCAATTTCAGTCGTGAAGATTTTCCGATTGGCGACTGGGCGCAGGCCCTGAAGGCGCACAGCGATGCGCTGGAAAACGGCCGGGGCTTTTTGGTGCTGCGCGGCTTGCCTGTTGAGCGTTACAGCGAAGAAGACATCCAGATCCTGTACTACGGCATTGGCCTGCACATGGGCGTGCCCGTGCGCCAAAACCCGAAGGGAGAGTTGCTGGGCGTGGTCATGAACGTGGGCGATGTGACGAAAAAAACCACCCGCGTCTACGAAACCAACCTGTACTTGCCTTACCACTCGGACCCGTCGGACGTGGTGGGCCTTTTGTGCCTGCGCAAAGCCAAGCAGGGTGGTTTGAGCAGCTTGGTGAGCGTGGCGGCGATCTACAACGAGATCATGAAGCACCACCCCGAGTACCTGGCTTTGTACTACCGACCTTGGTACTTTTCGCACCTGTGCGAAGACCTGCCCAGCCTGTCGCCCATCTTCAGCCACCACGAGGGCAAGCTCAGCTGCCGCTATCTGCGCCAGTACATCGAGCTGGGCCATGACATCCGCCAGCTGCCTTTGTCCAAGGTCGAAATAGAAGCCCTCGACTTGTTTGACGAGATCATGCACCGCGATGATTTTCGCCTCAGCATGATGCTGGAACCCGGTGACCTGCAATTTGCGAACAACTACGCGGTGCTGCACTCGCGCAATGAATTTGAAGACCACGGCGTGCACGCGCTCAACCGCAAGATGCTGCGTCTGTGGGTCAAGATGCCCAATGCCCGCACCTTGGCCCCCGAGTTTCCGGGGCGCAACGGCTTTCCCGCGCCTGTGACCCTGGACTAAGCCCTCAGCCCGACTTCGATCGGCGGCGTCATTTGGGCGACTTGGCCGCTGCCCCGGCCTTTTTGGCGGGTGGCTTGCCCTTGTCGGCCTCGTCCAAGCACAGCAGCGTGTCCACATGCACCATGAAACGGTTGAGGTAATCGGGCGAGATGCTGCGCATCAGCCCCAGTGAGCGCAGCACCAGCATGTGAGAGTTGATGGGGCCGGCGTTTTGCGGGGCCAGGGCGATGGCCTGGGTGACCTGCTTTTGCACACTGATTTGGCTCAGCTGCTTGCGAAACTGCTGGATACGCGGATGCTCAGCACGCCAGGCGCTGTGGATGGGCTGAGATGCGCTGGGGTCCTGCGCTTTGAGCGATTGCAGCAAAACCGCCAGCGGTGACGCTGCGCTGCTGGCTGTGGCGGTGTGGGAGGTTTGAGCCGTTTGGGTCGTTTGGGCTGCGTCTTTCATGCGCTGGTGCAGGCCGTCCAGGCTTTGCTGCAGCTTGCGGTTCAACAGCGCTTGCGCCGCACCGGACTGCGCCAGCGTGCGCCCGGCCAGGGTCTCGATGTAGTGCCAGCCCACGCGGTCAAAGCGCGGGGCACCTGCTGCTCGCAGGGTGTCCAGAGTGATCGGCACTTCGGGGTTCATGGCTTGGCGGTGTTGGCCGCTTTGGGCACGGGAGCCATTTCGACACGGCGGTTTTGGGCGCGGGCTTTTTCATTGCTGTTGGCCACCAAGGGTTGCTCTTGGCCAAAGGCGGCGGCAAACAGCATCGAAGACGGCATGCCTTCTTCGATCAGGGTGCGCGTCACGGTCAGGGCGCGCTGTGCCGACAGCTCCCAGTTGTCGGCGAACTGGCGGTTACGGCTCTTGATGCTCTGGTCGTCGGTGAAGCCGCTGACCATCAGGATGTCGTCGCGCGTTTGCAGGTAACTGCGCAGCGGCAGCACCAGACTCTTGAGCAGTTTGCGGCCCTCGGGTTCGAGCTTGTCGGAGTTGAGCTCGAACAACAGCTTGCCGCTGATGCCGATGCGGCCATTGTTCAGGGTGATGCGGCCACTGGCCAAGGGAATGGCCAGGGCTTGCTCCAGCGACAGGCGTTTTTGCTCTTCCACCTGGCGCTTTTGCACCTCGGATTCGAGCTTGGAGGCCATCTCCAGCTGCGTGGCCATGACGCCCACCAGCAAGAGCACAAAGGCCCCGAGCAGTCCCGTCATCAGGTCGGCAAACGAGATCCAGGTCGGTGCGGTGGACTCGACGTCGGCGTCGTGTTCGAGCATCAAGCCGCCCCTTCAGACTGGCGCTGTTGCAAGGCGTCGAGCACGTCTTTTTGGCTGTGGATGCTCAGGTCGATGATCTCGCGGGCTTGGGCCACGTAGTAGGCCAGCTGCTCGTCGCTGCGCGTCATGGACTGGTTGATCGCCGCTTCGATGCGTTGCAAGTTGCCCATGAGCTTGTCATTGGTTTCACTGAACGAGCGCACCGCAAATGCGAAGGTTTCGCCCAGGCTGGCCACGTCCACCGCGCTGGCGGTGACCTGCGCGGCGATGTCGCCAAGTTTTCCGGTTTCGGTGGCCACATGGCCCTGGAACTGGCTGCTGGCCTCAGACAGCGAGGCTTGGCTCGACGTCACCAGCGCGTCGATGACGCCGCGTTGTTCGGTGGACGCGTGGTTGATCGCGTCCAGCAAGGTGCTGAGCGTGCCCAAGATGCGGGTTCGCTCCTCCAGCAGCGCGTTGTCGCGCGCCACGCTGACCGAGATTTCCTGGCGCAGCTGGCCGATGACTTCGGCGGCGGCTTTGGGCGCTTCGGAGGCGGTTTCGATCAGGCGGGTGATCGGGTCCTCAAGTGCCGTGCCCAGCGCCGTCAGGTGGGTGGTCACCGCGATTTGCAGCTCGGCCAAACGCGCCACGGCGGCGTCCCCGCGCAAGGATTCCTGATCGCGCAGGGCCGACAGCTCTTGGCGCAGCACAGCGGCCAGTTCTTGGGCGCGCTGCTGGTGCGCGCCTGCCCACTGCGCTTCGGAGGCGATGCGCTCGCGCATCAGCGCTTCGCTGCTGGCCATCAGGCGCGTGACTTCGGCCAGGGTCTGGGTGGCCTGGGTTTGCGTGTGGGTGGTGATGTCTTGCGCCGTGCGGCTCAGGGTGTCGCAAACGGCTTGCTGCTGCGCCAGCGTTTGTGCGCCCGCGCTTTGCCACTG
>JAHECM010000007.1:4494-8530 GCA_024641725.1 Limnohabitans sp.
CAGGCGCTCGTTCATGCTTTGGGCCTGTTCGGCCAGCTGTGCCATGGTCGCTTGCACCATCGGGCGAATGCCGTCGCTGGCCGATTGCATGCTCTGGCTCAGGCTGGTGCGCAGCGACTGGTCCACGGATTGGGCGAGGTCCGTGTAGGCGAGCCGCACCTCCTGGTGAAAGCTTTGCTGGTGGGCCAGCAGCTGGCTCCCCAGCTGCTCGCTGGTCTGGGCCATTTGCGCCATCATGGCTTGCAACTGGCTCACCACCTGCGGCAAGGCCTGTGACTGCTGCTGCAGCGCCTTGAAACTCTCCTGCCGCTGGTGCGCCAGTGAGAAGCCGCGCAGGCTGCTGGCGACTTGGCCATCCAGTTGTTGGGCCACCTGTGCGCGCTCGCGCCGGGCCAGGCTGCTCATGAGCCCCAGCATGGCCGAGGTGGCCACACCCGCCACCGAGGTGCCAAATGCCAGCCCCAGGCCCTTGATCGGTTCGGAGAACGCCGCGCGGATGCCCGCGATGTTGTTGCTGCCCTCGAGCGCAAAGACCGCGCCGTTGAGCGTGACCACCATGCCCAAAAAAGTGCCCAGCATGCCCAGCATGACCAAGAGGCCCACCAGGTAAGGCGTCAGCGCTGGGGCGGGCAGGCCGGCTCGCTCACCCTCGACGCGTTGGCGCACCGGGTTTTGCAGCTCGGCAGGCACCTGGCTCAGCCAGTCACTCAGACGCTCTAGGCCCTGTGGCACCTGGCCCAGCGCCCGCGACAGCCCTTGGGTGGCTGCGCGGTATAGGCGCAACTCCAGCGCGCCAAAGACATAGACCGCGCTGATGAAAAGCGTCATCACCAGCACCAGGGCGTGGCTGCCCGCAACGGTGGCGGCGACCCACAGGACGGCCAGGGCACCCAGCCCGAAGGCGGCTTCAAAGGAATAGCGTTTCATTGTTCTTGTGCGTTGTGGGCGTGGAAGGCTTCGACCAGGCCGAGCGTGGGTTGCAATCGTGCATCCAACTCGGCCAGCAAGGCGGTGCGGATGGCCTGGCGGATCGGCATCAGCCAGGCCAGGGGTTTGTCAGATGTTGCGGCCGTTTCGTCGGCGTGTTGTTTGAGGTGTTGCTTGAGGCTCAGGGCAAAGCGCTTTTCCAGCAGTCGGGAGACTTTGCCCAGCAGCATCGCTTCGCGCTCGCTCAAGATGTGCTCGAAAGCGGCGTCGAGCGCGGCCAGTTGCTGCAGCGCTGGGGTGCTTTGGCTCAGCTGAGAGCGCACCTGTGCGCGCAAGTTGCGCACCACGCTCTCCATCTGCCGCTGGTGGGCGGCCTGAAAGCGGCGGTAAGGCTCAAAAGCGGTCTTGGGCTCGAGGGGTTCATCCAGTTCGGCTGGGGGCATGTCGATGCGCGTGAGGCCAGAGCCGGGCGGCGCGCCTTGCAAGACGGATTGCTCCAGCGACGCGCGCACCCGTGTGACGTGCTGGCGCAGGGCCTCGGGCGTCAGTGCAGGAGTGCGCGAGGGCGTTGCGGCCTGCACCGTGTGGTCGGGGTTCAGCACCCCGTGCAAGGCAATGGCCTGGCGAAAATCCAACCAGTCGCCCAGCCTTTGCCCCACATCCTCCGAGCGCGGCGCAGCATCGAGCAGGGCGTTTTCACTCAGAAAACGCACCAGTCTGGCGCTGTGGATGTGGGCGCGCGGCAGGGCTCGCGTCATAGGCAAAGGGGTTTGAACTTGGATAAGCGGGGCAGCCCGAGCACGGGCGCTGGGCGCTTGTGTCAAAAAAGGGGCGGCTCCAGCGTGGAGGAGGGCCTTGAATTTTACCCGCCGCTCAAATCGAGTTCGCTTGGAAGGCGAATACCAAAGATATCCTTTGGGATGCGTTGTGGGCTTTCAGGCCGGGGTCTTGGGCTTGAAGTCACAAAAAGCCGCCACCGCGCACTGCCCGCACTGCGGTTTGCGGGCCTGGCACACATAGCGCCCGTGCAAGATCAGCCAGTGGTGCGCGTCCACCAAGTAGTGCGCCGGGATGCGCTTGAGCAGCTTTTGCTCGACTTCGAGGGGTGTCTTGCCTGGGGCCAGCCCGGTGCGGTTGCCCAGCCTGAAGATGTGCGTGTCCACCGCCATGGTCGGCTCGCCAAAAGCAGAATTGAGCACCACGTTGGCGGTTTTGCGGCCCACGCCGGGCAGGGCTTCGAGCGCTTCTCGCGTGCGGGGCACCTGCCCGCCGTGCTGCTCGACCAGCATCCGGCAAGTTTCCAACAGGTGTTTGGCTTTGCTGTGGTAAAGGCCAATCGTCTTGATGTGACTTTCCAGACCTTCCAATCCCAGGTCCAGGATCTTTTGCGGCGTGCCCGCCACCGGAAACAAGCGGCGCGTGGCCTTGTTCACGCCCACATCGGTCGCTTGGGCCGACAGCAGCACGGCGGCCAGCAGCTCAAAGACACTGGTGTATTCCAGCTCGGTCACGGGCATGGGGTTGGCCGCTTGCAGGGTGGCAAAGAAGGATTCGATCTGTGCGGGCTTCATGGGGTCAAAAGTGGGTGTGCAGATGTTGGCAAAATGGCGAGCAAGTCAACCTGAAAGATACACCACCATGTCTTTGCAATTCGCAGACCGCCTGAACAACGTCGAAACCTCCGCCATCCGCGAGCTGTTCAAGCTCTTGGGCAAGCCCGGCATCATCAGCTTTGCGGGCGGTTTCCCGGACAGCGCCATGTTTGACGTGGACGGCATCCGCGAAGCCAGCAACGCTGCCCTGAGCCAAGACCCGGGTGCCGCGCTGCAATACGGCGCGACCGAAGGCTTTGGCCCGCTGCGCGAGCAGCTCGCCCACTTCATGGGCCAAAAGGGCGCAAAAGACGTGGCCGCCGACCAGCTGATCGTGACCACCGGCAGCCAGCAAGCGCTGGACTTGATCGGTAAAACCATGATCAGCCCTGGCGACAAAGTGATCGTCGAAGGCCCCACTTTTTTGGCCACCATCCAGTGCTTTCGCCTGTATGGGGCTGAGCTGATCAGCGCCCCGGTGGACGGCCATGGCGTCAAAACCGACGAACTGGAAAAACTGATCGCCGAGCACAAACCCAAATTTGTGTATTTGATCCCCACCTTTGGCAACCCCAGCGGGGCCTTGCTCAGCGCCGAGCGCCGCCGCCAAGTGCTGGAGATGGCGGTCAAGCACCAGACCTTGATCGTCGAAGACGACCCCTATGGCGACCTGTATTTTGGCGAAACGCCACCCCCCAGCCTGCTGGCCCTGAGCGCGCAAGTGCCGGGCAGCCGCGAGCTGCTGGTGCATTGCGGGTCGCTGTCCAAAGTGCTGTCGCCCGGCCTGCGGGTGGGCTGGATGATCGCGCCGCCTGAGCTGCTGGCCCGCGCCACCATGTGCAAACAGTTCAGCGACGCGCACACCAGCACCTTTGCCCAGGCCACTGCCGCGCAGTACCTGCTGGCTGGGCGCATGCCGGCCACGCTGGACAAAGTGCGCGCCGTGTACGCCCAGCGCGCCCAAACCATGGGCGATGCGCTGCGCCGCGAGTTGGGCGACGCGGTCGAGTTTGTGCAGCCCCAAGGCGGCTTGTTTGTGTGGGCGCGCCTCACGGGCGCTGGCAGCAAAGTGGCGGACGGCAACGCATTTGCCAAGCGCGCCATCGAGCAGGGCGTGGCTTTTGTGCCCGGTGCCCCGTTCTTTTGCGCCCAAGCCGACCACGCCACCTTCCGCCTGAGCTTTGCCACCGTCGGCGAGGACAAGATCCTCGAAGGCGTTTCGCGTCTGGCCAAAGCGCTGGGTTGAGATTTGTCGGTGTAGGAGCGGCGCCCCCGCCGCGATAGGGCAGGCGCATTCCACCGTCCATCGCCCCGGGGGCGGGGCTCCTACAGAAAATGGACATGGCCACCTTATGAGCACTGAACTTTGTATTGACGTCAACGGCACCCAGGTCTTGCTGCAAGGGCAGGGCGAGGAAGTCATCCTCATGCTGCACGGCTGGCCCGACACCCATGCACTGTGGGACGGCACCGTGGCCGCGCTGCAAGACCGATTCAGGTGTGCCCGCCTGACGCTG